>JBOIDM010000311.1:0-2412 GCA_050740575.1 Gammaproteobacteria bacterium | reverse complement strand
ATGCGCTTGTTCTTGGCAAACCCAGTGAAGTAGGCGTTGCCATGGGTAGAGCGCAGCGAACCATCCATGACAAAAAAACCCTTGTTCGAGAACCCGTTTCGTGCGAGCAGCGCCTCGATGCGGCTTCGCAGCTCGCAATCGTCGAGCGGCCGGAACTTATTGAAAAGGGGCGCGATAAACACCGGATACGCCCAGGTCATAAACAGACTAAAGCCTAGCCAGGCCGCCCACGCCTTGAGCCACCCGAGCCCTCCAGGGCTCTGCATCAACCATAGCACTAGCGTGGCCAAGGGGATCCCCAGCGCGAGCAGCAGTAGCCCTCGCTTTAGCAGATCGTAGAAAAACACCTTGAGCGTCGTGCGATTGAAGCCGAATCGCTCCTCGATCACAAAGGTACGATAGAGCTCTGCCGGAAGGTTCAAGAGCGCCATAAGCGCAAAGGCCGAAAGCATGACCCCTACGCCGGTAATAAGCTCGCGCAACTCGAGGTATCGCCAAGCCCGATCCAGCAGATCGAGCCCGCCGCCCAGCGTCCAGAGAAGAAGGAGCATGTTCTCCAAAAAAAGCTCATACTGAGCAAAGCGGGTGTGGGTGACGGTGTAATCGGCGGCTTTCTGGTGATCGGCAAGCGCTATCCGCGTTGCAAAGGCTTCGGGAACCCTCTGACGATGGCGCGCCACATGCCGTATTTGGCGCTGATCCAGCCACAGATGGACCGCAGCGTGTGCGATAAGCGCAAGGGCGAAGACGAGCGAGAAAAGATTCACGACCGGAGCAGGCGGCTGAAGGTGCCACAATCCTCAAACAATCTCATCCGTATCGCACTCGAGATGACCCAGCTCGACCTGGGCCGTCATTGTATCATTAACATCGCGGCCATGATTACTGACAACGGTCCACCGGCATCGTCGCCGACGGCGGGGTCATCGGCCCGGGAAGGCCCGAATTAAACCCATCCCCGGCAAAGGCGCATGACGACAACGAGATGGATTGTCCTGGCGATCGTGGCGGTGCTCACTGTCGCTGCGGCGATTTTTTATTACAGGCAAGGCGGCCCCCCGCCACCCGCGGAGATCCCAAGCGCTCCGCCGCCTAAGCCGCCGCCGCAGGCGCCTAAAACCACTCAACAGGAGATCCTCTACCCCGTCCTGCCGCCCGAAGCGCCGGAGCAGGCGCCGCCGCTGCCCGCGCTCGATGAAAGCGACAAAGCCGTGCAGGACTCCATGGAGAAAAGCTTCGGCGCGGCACCCGTTGAGGCCTTTCTCCTCCCGACGGAGATCATTCGACATTTGGTCGCGACCATCGACAGCCTGGACCGCGGCGCCGTGCCGTTGCACTTCCGCCCCGTGAAGCATGTCCCTGGGCTGCCGGTGGTCAACGCCAAGAGCGAGACAATCATCACCTTGAGTCCCGACAATGCGAAGCGTTATGAGCCTTACATCTCGGCACTGCGCGCAGTAGACGCCCAACGGTTCGCGGATGTGTACCGGCATTACTACCCGCTCTTTCAGAAAGCCTATGAGAATCTGGGCTATCCGGGCCGCTACTTTAACGACCGCCTGATCCCGATCATCGACCATTTGCTGGCAACGCCCGACATCAGCGAGCCCATCCGGCTCGTCCAGCCCAAGGTACTCTACCAGTTCGCCGATCCAGAATTGGAAAAACGTTCCTGGGGCCAGAAAACCCTGATCCGCATGGGAAGCGCGAACGCGGCGGCGGTCAAGGCCAAGCTGCGCGAGATTCGGGCGTCGATCTCCATCAAGGCTGACAAGCCATGAACAAGCCCGGACTCCCCGCATCAGTGCACCTTTCCCTTTGTGAGGTCGGCTTGAAAGTCCTATCCTTGTGCGCTTGAGTTCTCCCGAGAGGCAACAACCATGAAACGAATTCTATGCACTGTAGCCCTAGTCTGTGCCGCACTGACCCTGGCCGCGCAGCCGATGGAGGCGAAGAAGGCCTCCCCGATGGCCAAGCCGGCCGCACCTGCTGACGTGAAAGAGACCTTGAAAGACCGATTCCGCGAGTACACCGAAGCGCTGACCAAGCGCGATCTGGCGGCGCTGGACAAAATCTGGGCAGAGGGCTACACCTTCACCAACGGCCGTGGCGAATTCCTCACCAAGAAAGACCGCATGGAGAACATCAAGAGCGGCGCGACCCAATTCGACTCTATCAGCCGCGAAGACGAAGAGATCCGGGTCTTCGGGGACACAGCGGTGGTCACCGGCCGTGTCGTGCTGAAGGTGATCTATAGCGGCAAGGAAAGCAGCGGGCCATACCGTTTCATCAATGTCTGGGTGAAGATGCAGGGGCGCTGGCAGATCGTTGCCAACCAGGTTACCGCGATCGCGCAATAGCGGGGCGACGATTTAGTCACGCCCCTGCGCGTTTGGTTGTCACGAAGATTTG
>JBOIDM010000310.1:0-5467 GCA_050740575.1 Gammaproteobacteria bacterium | reverse complement strand
GCATCGTGACTGAACGCTCGGGGCCGCTGGGCTTACTACAGGTGCTTGAAAGCCCGAAAGTCCCGTTTCGTATTGCGCCCGGACTGAGCCTTAACACCCCGGCGCTTCCGCCCGAGCAACTCGCCCTATTCACGGACGCCGACGCCATGACGGCGATCACGCGCTTCGACGGTGACTTGAGGCCGCTTGCTTTCCTGGCCTATATGCCGAGCGCCGCGCCCTACCGGTTGCTCAAGAACCCGCGGGTTTTGATCTTGGGGGCGGGCGGCGGCCTGGAGGTGCTGCAAGCGCTTTACCATCGGGCGCGCCTTATCGTCGCGGTCGATCAGAATTCGCAGGTCATTGACTTGGTGCGCGATCACTACCGTGACTACACCGGGGCGCTGTATGCGCGCGATCCCGTCCACATCCACATCAAGGAAGCGCGCGGGTATATCGCGACCGCCGCGGGGGCATTCGATATCATCCAAATCGCGTTGCTGGAGGCATTCAATACCTCCGCCTCGGGTCTCTACGCGCTCAATGAGAGCTATCTCTATACCATCGAGGCGTTTCGGCAAACGCTTAGAAACCTCGCCCCCGGCGGGTTGCTGGCCGTGACTCGGTGGGTAAAGGTGCCGCCACGCGATGAGCTCAAGCTCTTTGCCACGGCCGTCGCGGCCTTGCGCGCCGAGGGGGTCGAGCACCCGGGGCGCCAGCTTGCGTGGCTCCGGGGTTGGAGAACCTCGACCTTGCTCATCAAGAACGGGAAGTTGCGTGAGGCTGAGCTGCGTGAGCTGCGCGAGTTTTGCCGCACGCGCTCCTTCGATCTGGCCTACCTTCCCGGGATGAAAGCGCACGAGTCGAATCGCTATAACCTACTCCCCGAACCGTATTTTTTCACCGGGGCCGAGGCCTTGCTGGGAGACCATGCCGGCGTCTTTGACGATCGTTACAAGTTCGATATCAAACCCGCAACCGATGATCGGCCGTATTTCTTTCAGTGGTTCAAGTGGCCCGTTCTCAAGGAGGCTTTCGCCTCGCGGGGCGCGGGGGGCTACGCGCTCCTGGACCTCGGTTACCTCATGTTGCTGGCCACGCTGATTCAGGCGCTGGTCTTAAGCGTGCTATTGATACTGGTCCCACTGCGTTTCATCAACCGTCGCAGTCCTTCAGGCCCCAGGGCATTAAAGGTCAATCTAGCGTGCTATTTTCTGGCTGTCGGGCTCGGCTTCATGCTGATGGAAGTGGGATTCTTCCAACGCTTCGTGCTTTACTTGTCGCATCCGCTGTACGCGATGTCGGTGGTGCTGACGGGATTCCTGGTCTTCGCCGGGGTTGGGAGCATGAGCTTAGCGCGGCAAGCCGCGCCGCAAGCAGCCATAAAGCGGGCCGTCACCGCGATCGTCGTAATTACCTTGATCTACCAAGCTCTATTGCCGATGCTCTTTGCGGCCACGCTCGCCTGGAATGATGCGGCAAAGATCGCAATCGCGCTCCTGGTCATCGGGCCACTGGCGTTTTTTATGGGCCAGCCTTACCCGGCCGCCTTGCAAACTCTTTCCGGGCGCGCGCCGCCCTTGATTCCCTGGGCGTGGGGCATCAACGGTTGTGCGTCGGTCTTGGGCGCGGTGCTGGCCATGGTGATCTCGATTGATTTCGGGCTGAGCGCAGTGGTTTATTTGGCGGCGATGCTGTATCTACTCGCGGCCGCCTTGAGGCCGTAAACTGAAGGGATGCCTCGACCGCAAGCGGCTTATGCCGAGCCTCGATGGGGATAAATCAACAAAACCGTGCCCGGAAGCAACATTTTTTGTTGTTTAATCCGATTCCAGCGCAGGATCTGGCGGACGCTGACACGGTATTGGTTCGCGATCAGCGACAGCGAGTCTCCCGAGCGGATCGTGTGGCGCAGGCCCGCGCGCCGCGGTTTCACGGCAAGACGGGCGGGTAGTAGGTAGTTAGGCGCGCCGGCCACCGCGAGAGGGGGTCTCACCGTGCGGGCGATCTCGCGCTTCAAGATATCCGCGTTTTTCACCGGCAAGGCTAATCGATGCGGACCTGTCGGGCCGGTCGTGTCCTTGATTATTCCCGGATTCAGTCGCCTTAATTCCGCCACGCTTATTTGCGCCAGCGCCGCCGCCCGGGCGAGGCGTATGGGAGCGCCGATCTCGACTTCGGAAACGTAAGGCTTATTGGCAATGGGTTTGAGGCGGACGTTATATTCCGCGGGGGCGGCGACGATGCTCGACATCGCTAAGAGCTTAGGCACGAACTTTTTCGTTTCCGCCGGCAAATCGAGCGACCAATAACTCGTCGAGCGGCCCGCGCGGCGATTGCGGTGGATGGCCGTCTGCACGGTTTTTTCTCCGCAGTTGTAAGCCGCTAGAGCATGCAGCCAGTCTCCCTTGAAGACCCCATGAAGGTTTTCCAGATAGTCAAGTGCCGCGCCGGTGGATGCGAGGACATCGCGCCGTCCGTCGTACCACGCGCTCTGCCTAAGACCAAAGCGCTTTCCCGTTCCCGGGATCAGCTGCCAGATGCCCGCCGCGTGGCTGGGCGAATACGCTTCGGGACGATAGGCGCTTTCAATGATAGGTAACAGCACGATTTCGGTCGGCATGGCGCGCCGTTCCACTTCTACAACGATGTGATGCAGGTAAGGACGCGCCCTCTCGGCCAACTGGTCGAGGTAGGCCTGCCGCAACCCGGGCCAAGACTCTTTCGATGGCGAGGCCGGTTGGGGTAGCGTGAATCCGCGCCGGATCCGTTCCCAAAGATCATCGTACGGTTCGTGGGAGGGGGCTTGCGCAAGGCCTTCACTAAGGTGAGCGCGCAATTCGCCGAGGAGCGCCAAGCGATGGGCCGATTCGAATGCACCGGGTCTGCCGGTGCGCGACGGGAGGGACTCCGCCGGGTCCTCTACCTGCGGCACCGTAAGACAGCCGCATAGGAGGAGGGAAATGCAAATTGTTATTATTAGACGATGCTTGCCCCGTCGCATTTGCAAGGATGCTAGGGAGGCCAAACGGGAGTGTCAACCTTTCAAGCGTTTGCTAAATCTATAGAAAAATGCGATGAAAAAGCTATAAGCGCCTGATTTAACGAGACATGTAATTTCTTTGTGGGCCAAGATGCCTATTTATTAGGAGTACTAATATACATTCTTCCATTGGCGCAAGACCGCGAATATCTCGATTTCGGAGCACAACGGTCGGCGCGCTCGCTTTTCGGCCGCGTGCTTGACCGCGGGCGTCGAACAGCGCACGAAGGGATTCGTTTGCCGTTCTAGGGCTAAGGTCGAGGGCACCGTCGCCAATCCTTGGGCACGCCGCGCTTCGGTCTCCGCGACGCGCGCGGCAATGGCCGCGTTATCGGGCTCGACGGCGCGGGCGAAAGCGAGGTTAGCGCGCGTATACTCGTGGCCGCAATAAAGGCGTGTCTGGGGCGGCAGACTAATGAGCTTGGAGAGAGAGGTATACATTTGTTCAGCCGTTCCCTCGAATAGGCGCCCGCAGCCGGCTGTGAACAGGGTATCTCCGCTGAACAACAACTCCGCGCCGAAATAGGCGACCGCGCCGGAGGTGTGGCCGGGGACGCCGAGGACTTTGAATGATAGATCGAGTTCTGGAAACGCGATCGTGTCGCCGTCGATCACCCCATGACGGCATCGGGGGATGGCCTCGAGCTTTGGGCCATAGACAGGTACGCGGTAACGCTCGACCAGCGATTCAATACCATTGACATGGTCCCAGTGATGATGGGTGACGAGTATGGCCGTGAGTTTGAGCCCCTGTGAGATCAAGGTTTGATCGACGGGCACGGCATCGCTAGGATCGACCACCAGGACGGCGTCTCCGTTGCGAACGAACCAGATATAATTGTCTTTCAGGGCGGCGAGCGGAAAGACATCTATCATGCTTTTATCTCCGCGGATGACCTCGATGCGGCCAGTATGATGAGGCCAGTATACAGTCGCGAACTGCTGGATCCATCATGGTTTTAATCAGCGACGATCGATCGCTTTCCTTGTGGACGCGCCTGGTGGAATGGTTTCAAGGCCCTCTCGGACACTCCGTATTGCAAGCGGAACGCGCCCAGCTCGGCCCGGTGCTATCGGGCTTGTTCGGTTTTCATATCGTCCAAATCGGCGCACTCGGCGCGGCCGATCTGTTTGAGGGCAGCCGCATCGCGCATAGAATCGTGCTCAATATCGACCCGCAACTGCCTATCGCGAAGCTTGGACACCCGTTATGCGCGCCGGGGGCGCTGCCGCTGCAAACTCGCAGTATCGACGTGATCGTCCTGCCGCACGTCTTGGAGTTCCAACCGGACCGGATGGAAGTCTTGCGCGAAACCGAACGCGTTCTTGTGGGCGAAGGTCATGTGGTGATCTTGGGATTTAATCCATGGAGCTTATGGGGGCTGTGGCGTTTTTGCGGCGCGTGGGGAAAGCGCGTACCTTGGTGCGGGAGGTTCTTGGCGAGGGGGTATGTTCAAACTTGGCTGTGCGATCTTGGGTTCGATATTGTGCACTCGCGCCGGTGCAATGTTGGCGCGCCCTGGGCTAAGGCCCCGGCCGGGTCGAGAGCGCAGGGCAACGGGCGGATCGGCGCGTGGCTCGGTTTCGGCGGGGTGTATCTCCTGGTCGGGAAAAAGCGCATCGAAGCAATGACGCCGATCGGGGCGCGACGGCACGCGCAGCGTAGGGTTCTCCACGGCGGTGTCGCCGGCTCGTCCGCGCAGCGTGTCGGGCACTAGCATGGCCGCTCGCCCAGGCTTGGTGCAAGAAACCTCGGAAGAAGTCCGCGTTGAGATGTTTACCGATGGGGCCTGCCGCGGGAATCCCGGTCCCGGCGGATGGGGAGTCTTGCTGCGCTATAAGGGTAACGAGAAGACGCTCTGCGGCGCCGAGCCGTTTACGACCAATAACCGCATGGAGCTCATGGCCGCTATTCGGGGACTCGAAGCATTGAAGCATCACTGCGGGGTCCGGTTGACGACCGACTCGGCCTACGTAAAAAAAGGTATCACCGAGTGGCTCCCGCGCTGGCAGCGGCGCGGATGGCGTACCGCGGATAAACAGCCGGTTAAAAACGTCGATCTCTGGCAACGGCTGGCCGCCGCAGCGTCGCGCCACGATATAAGGTGGCAATGGGTGAAGGGCCACTCGGGGCACGTTGAGAACGAGCGGGTCGATCGCTTGGCGAATCGCGCGATCGATCGGCTTTTAGCTGCTCGTGCAGGCAGTGATAGGAACGCGACGGCAGACTAATTCGATGCGCCAGGTCGTACTAGATACGGAAACCACGGGCCTCGAGCCGGGAGAGGGTCATCGAATCATCGAGATTGGCTGCGTGGATCTCGTCAATCGGCGTGTAAGCGAGCGCCGGTTTCATTATTATCTTTGCCCGGACCGGGACATCGATCTCGGCGCGGTGGAGGTCCACGGTATTACCCTGGCGCAACTCAAGGACAGTCCACGATT
>JBOIDM010000309.1:0-1515 GCA_050740575.1 Gammaproteobacteria bacterium | reverse complement strand
TCGCGAGGTCGAAGCGGGGGCTTGCCATTACGGGGTCGTGCCGGTCGAGAATTCGATCGAAGGCGTGGTCAACCACACCTTGGACATGTTCGTCAATTCACCGCTCAAGATCTGCGGCGAGGTCGAGTTACGCCTTCACCATTACTTGCTGGGGAAGAATGTCACGCCGCAAGAAATCACTCGCGTATTCGCTCATGAGCAGGCCCTGGCCCAGTGCCGCCGCTGGTTGAATAGCCACCTCGCGCACGCCGAAAGGGTGGCGTTTACGAGTAACGCGGAGGCCGCGCGGCGCGCCGCTGGCGAGCCCGCGGCGGCCGCGATTGCCGGGGATGCGGCGGCCACGATCTACGGCTTGGAACATCTGGTGAGGAATATCGAAGATGAGGCCGACAACACGACGCGTTTTATCGTCATCGGCCACCAGTCGGTCCCGCCGAGCGGCGATGACAAGACCTCGCTGATTTTCTCGACGCCGAATCGGCCCGGCGCCCTCTACCACCTGCTCGCCTCGTTCGCCGAGCACGGGATCAGTATGATGCGGATCGAATCGCGTCCCTCGCGCCGCGGGATGTGGGAGTACTTTTTCTTTGTGGATATCGAGGGTCATCTGCGGGACGAGGTGGTCGCACGAGCCCTGAAGGACCTCAAACAGCGCGCGGCGATGCTCAAGCTCCTTGGTTCCTATCCCCGGGCCGTACTCTGAGGGCTGGTGCATAGATCTGCCGCGCAGCCCATGGAAAGCGATCGGTATAGCCCCGTCGATTTTTTTTCGCTGGCCGCGCCCGGCGTGCGCGCGCTCGATCCCTATCAACCTGGCAAGCCGCTCGCGGAGCTGGCGCGCGAGTACGGGATCGCCAATGCCGTAAAGCTGGCTTCGAACGAAAACCCGCTCGGACCGGGACCACGCGCCCGCGCCGCGATCCGGGCGGCGTGCGCGGACATCGGCCGCTATCCAGACGGCGGCGGTTATGCCTTGAAGAGAGCTTTGGCCGCGCACTTGGCAGTCGGTAGCGATCGGATCACCTTGGGAAACGGTTCCAACGACGTCCTGGAATTGGCGGCGCGCAGCTTCGTCACCTCTTCGCATCAGGTGATCTTTTCCCAACACGCCTTCGCCGTATATGCGCTCGCCACCCAAGTCATCGGGGCCGAAGCGGTCGTGACGCCGGCCCGCGACTATGGGCACGACCTTGTAGCGATGCGAGAAGCCGTTACCGAACGGACCCGGCTCATATTTATTGCCAATCCCAATAACCCGACAGGCACCTGGATCGATGAGGCCGGGCTGCTGGAATTTATCCAGTGCGTACCGCCACGGGTGCTTGTGGTTCTCGATGAAGCCTACTTTGAGTATGTGCGGGTAGCGGCGTATCCGAACGGCCTGCGGCTTATCGGCCGGTTTCCGAACCTCATCGTGACGCGCACATTTTCCAAGATCCACGGACTTGCCGGTCTGCGCGTGGGCTATGCGGTCTCGCATCCCCAGGTAGCGGAGTTGATGAACCGGGTGCGCCA
>JBOIDM010000308.1:0-2192 GCA_050740575.1 Gammaproteobacteria bacterium | reverse complement strand
TTCTGGAGATGGCGGATATCAGCTTTCGTCTCAACCGCTATCTACCGGCCCGGGGATACTTACAACGCTATCTGGAGAACGCGCGGCACAGCGCGCGCAGTCTGTGGCTCGGGATCCGCATCGAACGGCAACTCGGCGACCGGGATGCTGCCGCGAGTTACGCCTTAGCCTTAAAATCCAAGTATCCGGACTCCGAAGAAGCCCGCTTGTTCCTAGAAACGGAGGGTCGACCATGAAAGAACAAAAAGAAAACGACGCGCCGGATAGCCTGACTACCGGCAAGAAATTGCAACAGGCGCGCGAGGCGTTGCAGCTAAGCACGGGGGCGATTGCGCGCCAGCTTCGTCTCAAGCTCGATATCATCGAGGCGATCGAGGCTGATCGCTACGACCGCCTTCCGCCGGTCTATTTGAGAGGGCATATCAAGAACTACGCGCACATCGTGGGACTGGATACCGTCGGGCTTTTCGATGCCGGCAGCGAGGCCGCGTCCACCCCCATAGATTTTCAGCCCTGTGTCAGTATTCGGAAATCACTGCCCTCCACGGGGGCACGGGATTACCTGAGGTTCGCCACCTATATCATTGTCGGGACACTGGGGGTGCTCACGGCCGCCTCGTGGCGGACCCAAGATCCCGACATACCTTCACCGCAGGACAGCGCCGTCATCACCAACATCCCCGCCGCCGAGCCGGTCCCCGATCTTGCCCCGCCGGTGGCGCAGGCCCATGTGACGCCCCAGGCGGTTGTCGCCGCTGAAACGCCGAGTATAGGCGCCGAACCCCTGGTGGCCGCGATCACGCCGTCCGAAGCACCGGTGTATCCGGGAGTTACACCGTTGGAAGACATCGCGCGCGCAGCTACGGAAGAGTCGCATCGGCTGGTGTTCGAGCTTTCCGGGGATTCCTGGACTGAGGTCAAGGATGCCGAAGGCGTAAAGCTCTATTCCAAGCTTGCAGTGGAAGGGCAAACCATACGCGTGGGAGGGCGCGCGCCCTTCAGCGTGGTACTCGGAAACGCGCCGCGCGTAGCGGTATTTTATAACGGTCGGCAGCTTGATATAACGCCTTGGTCACGCGGAGGCGTGGCGCGGTTTAAGGTGGGCGGCGCAGGCACCGGCGAGCCTCGGTAAGCGCTTGGGTTTCAATTAAGCTGACGTTAACATCGCCTGTGCGAAGCGCGGGCGGGCGGGGACGGTGACGCCGCCCGCAACTCAATTGTGGGCGTTTTGATCCATTCCTAACGATTTTCCCGCAAAAACCCGTTGAGTGAGCATATGAAAGCCGTGCGGGGCATGAAGGACATCCTGCCCGCCGATGCCGCGCGTTGGCGTTATCTGGAGGAAACCGTGCGCGCAGTGCTCGCGGGCTACGGCTTTGAAGAGATCCGTCTACCGATCGTCGAGCACACTGCTCTCTTCCGGCGCTCGATCGGCGAGGACACGGATATCGTCGAAAAAGAGATGTACACTTTCACCGATCGCAACGGGGATAGCCTTAGCCTGCGGCCCGAGGGGACGGCGAGCTGCGTGCGCGCAGGGCTTGAGCATGGTCTCTTTCATAACCAGACCCAACGTCTCTGGTATGCTGGCCCGATGTTTCGCCACGAGCGGCCGCAAAAAGGGCGCTTTCGCCAATTTCACCAGGTCGGGGGCGAAGCTTACGGCATGCAGGGCCCGGACATCGACGCCGAGATCATCTGCCTCGGCGCGCGCCTCTGGAGGAAGCTCGGGCTCGCGGATATCCGGCTCGAGATCAATACCTTGGGTGATCGTGAGGCGCTGGTACGTTACCGGCAAGCCCTGTTCGATTACTTTTCCGCGTACGTGAACCAGATCGACGAAGACAGCAAGAATAGGCTCCCCAGAAACCCTTTGCGCTTGCTCGACAGCAAACATCCCGCGATGCAGGATCTCATCGGCCGGGCGCCAAGCTTGTTCGAATACCTCAATCCCGAATCGGAACGCCATTTCACCGAGCTCCGAGGTTTACTCGACGCCGCCGGTATCCAATACAGCGTGAATCCGCGCCTGGTGCGCGGCCTCGATTACTACAATCGGACGGTATTCGAATGGACCACGCAGCGCCTCGGCGCACAGGGTACGGTTTGCGCCGGAGGACGTTACGATGGCCTGGTGGAACAGTTTGGCGGCCGCCCCACGCCGGCGATCGGATTCGCGCTGGGTCTAGAAC
>JBOIDM010000307.1:0-14456 GCA_050740575.1 Gammaproteobacteria bacterium | reverse complement strand
GGTCAAACGGTGTTCGGCAAAAATCCGTTCCACCGTTGTGAAAGAGAAGTACGAGAAATGCTCGTGGTAGATCGTATCGAACTGGTTCTGGTCTACCAACTGTAGGAGATGAGGGAACTCCATCGTGATGACCCCGTGTGACTTCAGGAGAATTTTCATCCCCCCGACAAAATCGTGGAGGTCGGGCACGTGGGCCAATACATTGTTGCCCAAGAGCAGATCAGCGTCCTTGCCGGAGGCCAGCAGCTCCCGCGCGGTAGTCTGGCCAAAGAACTTGACGATCGTGGGAATTCCCCTGTTTATTGCGGCTTCCGCAACGTTGGTTGCCGGCTCCACTCCCAGCACGGGGATACCCTTCCTCGAAAAGTACTGGAGCAAATACCCATCATTGCTCGCAAGTTCCACGACCTGACTTTGCTCGTGCAATCCGAACCGCTCAACCATGAGGTCGGTGTAGTCGCTGACGTGTTTCAACCAAGTAGCCGAGTAGGAAGAAAAATAGGCGTACTCGGTAAAAATCTCTTCCGGCGTCACATACTCTCCAAGTTGGACCAGGAAGCATTTGTGGCACACATATGCGTGCAGCGGATAAAACCGTTCCATTTGATTTAGCTGTTCCACGCTGATATGCGTCTGGCACGGCGGACACATGCCGAGGTCCACAAACGAGAGGCGCAGAGGAGCGCCGCAGAACCTGCAGGAAATACCCGATTCCCAGGCTAATGGATCCATATTCGCCTAGGGAATATGGAGTTCAGACAGCGGGGGAATCATGCGAACGGATAACGTGTGATCGTACCAAACAGTAGCGGGCCTTGGTCCGAAGTTCTTTTGCGAGATGGAAGCGGTCCCACCGCATGCGCCGACAAAAGTATCGATAGAGCGATAGCCTGTCCCCAAGCTTAATGGGCGCGCAGTGTACTGCCTGGAAGAATGCGCAGTACTGTCTCCAGCGATTAAGTACGATTCGCGACGATGACGCCGAGTGATAGCGCCTTGCCTGATGCTCAACGTCCTGACGCGCCCAACTTGATGAATCCTTGTGAAACCTTCGAAAAAAAAGCCTTTCCGGTAGCTCGTAGAATTTTCCGTAGAGCGTCAGCTCCGCTAACAGATTGATATCCGAGCCCGGGTGCTCCTTCAGCATGTGAGTGCGCTTGAGCATGCTCGCCCGAGATACGCCCAGGTGCTGATGGCTCAACCGGATCCGTTCCAGTAACTGCATAAATCTTTGGCGCGGGTCGTCGCCGACCAGGTGCAAGCCATCTTCATAGAGCTCCGGGTTGCCACCTTCGGCGTCAACAAGGGTGGTCTTAGGATAGCAGAGCGCGATCCGGGTATCGGAATTCATAATCTCGATTGCCCTTTCAAGCATCGTCGGCGCCCAGTAATCGTCTGAGGTCGCCCATTGGAAGTACTTGCTCTCGGACAAGGCGAATACGCGATTGAAGTTCGGTGAGAGGCCGATATTGACCGGATTGCGATGATAAGCGATCCGTTTATCTCGGCTCGCGTAGTCCTTGCAGATATCGGGCGTACCGTCTGTCGAAGCGTTATCGCTGATAATAAGGCGAAAATCGCCGTAGGTTTGGTTCAGCAGCGAGTCCAGCGAGCACGCGAGGTAGCGCTCGGAATTGTAAACCGGTAGCCCGATCGTCAGTGGAGGTGTATCAGTGCTCATATCGATGCATGCAAGTCCTTCTAAACAGGCTATATATATCGGATGCTACAGGGCTGGGTTAACCTCGGCCCCGTCAATATGCTGTTGCGAATCCTTCGGCTTCCGCTCGAGCCAAATTTCCCGCCAGAAGATGTACTCGTTCTGGGGACAAAAACGTAGGAACTCGCCGGTTGCCGTCACGCCTTCGAGGGTGATGCATGGGGTTTTCATATGGAGCAGCTGCCCGTCGCGCTCGTTGATGAGTTTCTCAACGCGTCTTCGGACTCTGAACTCCTGCCCGCAGAACCGGAGCATCTCCCTGTCAAACCACAAGCCCCGGTTCCGGCTTTGCCCGTCCAAGGTGTTGGCAATAGCATGCCCATCCTTGACGCGGACCCATTCGCCAGGTTGAAGGGCCAGGTTTTCCCGTGGTGTCTTGGTGTTCTGCCCTTCAGGACGCCACGGATAGCCGACTCCGCCGCGAAGCCGCTGTGCCCAGTTGAACAGGCGTGTAAATAGTGCCACCAAAAATGCCAGCAGCCCGACATTGCCCCACAGCAGAGAGCGGAGATCCTGACGGCAGTCCCACGCCTTCATCGGCCGAGACGCGTTGAGGAGTTCCGTGAACTGACAGCGGTAGCGTATATCACTGTCGCCAGGCGTTGCGCTCTGCGCGCTCTGCTCGGTATTGGCATGTGAGCGTCTAAGCGCTGCTTGCGGTGGATCCGCGCTGGTCGTAGCACTGGCGGAGTGGTCATGCTCGTACGCGCGCACTGCCGCTGATGCATCCACTCGCTGCAACCAAGCGTCCTTCCAAAGGATCTGACACTCCGCCTGGCAGCCGCCGTGTGCGTCCCCGTTACAGCGTAGACCGTAGAGGGTGACGGTGTTTTCGACACGTCTCAGCCCGGTTTTTGTGATCATGTCGTTGATCTTGTCCAAACGCCTGTGAACACGGAACGTCTGCCCGCAGTAGGGTAGCATTTCGGGCATGAAGGGAAGGCTGTCCAACATGCCATTTCGGTCGAGCGTCCGCTGGATCTCCGCTTCGGAGCGCACACGTACAAGATCGCCCGGACGCAGTGCGCGGCCGAGCAGCGGCCTCCAAAACGGCCGCATCGGACGCAAGGCGGGGCGATCAAGAATAGGGGGCGAACTGGTCAGCGCGTAGAAAATATCTGCTTTGCCCGCCCATTGGCGGCGGTCTCGATAGAGAGACAGTATTCCGCCAATTGTCACCTCAAACGCCAGCAACCCCAGCAAAGATGCTGCCAGGGCTGTGAGCTGCCCTGACGTTGGCGGCAGGTACCGCAGTGACAGTACGACGAGGCCCGCAAGTACCGACGCTGCACCACCCGTAATCAAGATGGTCTTCCAGATGCTTACGCGATGTGATGCCATGTCAGGGTTTGTAAGGCTAGGCGCCGCATGCGCTTACACGTTATAGCGTTTTCAGCACCGTCTCCGCCGCCCGTTCGCCGCTCTTGAAACTCTCGTCGGTCCATATGTAGCCCCAGTCCCCGTAGCGACCGCAGTAAGCAACACCGATGTCGTCCAAGTAGCCGTGAACGATATCCAGCGCTGGTCTGCGGTCGAGATCAAAGATGACATTAGCATAGTTTAAGACCATCGCGTGCCTGCAGAGGATCTGATCGTCTTCGTTCAACAAGCCGCAACGGATCAGGTCGGTCACTACGGCGTCGACGAACTGCTCGGGATCGCTTCTCAGTGGTTTGTACTTATTTGAAAAATAGACCTCCGCCTGAATGCTAGAACCTCCGTTCGGGGCATTGTGCGGGGACATCTTGTACGGAAAGCTAAGACGCGTGAATACGATATCCGGATCGTAGAAATAGCTGATATGCGCATCGGAGATGCCAGACCGAGCAACGCCGATGTTGACGAGCACGCAGCCTGTGCATGCAAGCTTCTTGGCGGCTTGCACGACGTCTGGTGGGGCGCCATCGATCCGCGGGATAAGATCGGGCAGCGGGATGGAGGAAATGACGCCGTCGTAGCTTGCCTCCACACCGTTGGCGAACACCAGTGACTTCTCCATGGGCCGGAGCTTGACCAGCATGTGCGAGAGTTGAATGCTCCTGCCCGCGGCGAAACGATGGAGATAGGCCATAAAACCGCCGCGACTTGGATAGCGGAAGTGCGTGACGTAGTGGATGTTCGCCGTCGACTTGGTGAGCGCACCGCGGATGACCTCCTCCAAACTGGGTCGGTACATGCGCGGACCGATCCACTCGGTAGTCATGTTGGCTGCGGGCGTCGTGTGATACTTCTGTGTGTAAACCATCGGAAAGGTTCGAGCAAAAGTCTCTCCATAGCTGCCCAGCAGCCACTCTTCATAGTTGGCCGGCGCGTTCGAGTCCTTAGCGCTAAGCTGAGCGAATTCGCGGATTATCGTGGTGATGAGATCGACGGGGAGCCCGTGGAGATTGTTCTGGACGGGATGAGTCAGCCAATGCCCCTGCCAATAGTTATTTACCCGGTATTGGATGGTTTCGTACCGGCCCTCAACGTTGTCCGCCAGAAGGCGCTGGATGCGCTCGTCCTTGGTAAAGGAGACGTGAGGACCGTGATCGAATGTGAAGCCGGATGGCAGAGAAATGGAAGCGGTGTGACCGCCGTAGTACTCGTGCTTATCGTAGAGCGTGATCTCTGCATTCACGCCGTTCAAGCAGTGGGCCGCGCCGAACCCGGCCATACCCGTTCCCAGAATCGCGATTTTTTTCGTCATGCCCCTAATCCGCGATAATATGCGATGACCTCATGCAACCCCTGATCCAAGGCGACTCGCGGGCGCCATCCGGTTTGCTGGTAGGACCGCTCGATATCGGCCGTCCGAACCGGTTCCAGCGGACGATCCGGCAACGCTCCGAACTCGGGTCGTATTGCCGCTTGCATAAGCTCGGCAATACGCAAGACGAAGGCCCGGGTTGCGATGAGTTGGCCGGATCCAAGGTCTACGGACTGTCCTTCGACCCCCTTGGCGGCGGCAATAGCGAGGAACCCGTCCACGACATCCGTGACGTAGATCCAGTCGATCAGTCTTTGGCCGCTCGTGATTTTCGGCGCCTTGCCGGCCAGTAATGAGCGCACTACGTAGGGCACAAGCTTGGTTTCGTCCCGCTGAGCCGGACCGTAGACCATGAACACCCGGGCTATACTGGTAGGCAGGCCATAAAGCGCATGGAACATCCGTGCGTAGCTGCCGCTAGCCCATTTGGCGGCTGCATACGGGGAGCTTGGAACGGTCTCCAAATCTCCAGGGGATGGTTCAACCAACGAGCCGCTGAATACGATTCTATTCTGACCGTGACCCGATTCGGCGCATGCCGTCATCAGGTTCACGCTCGACTCCAGGTTGGAGTAAAACGCCGGCAAGACGTGCTTTAGATCGGGGGCCCCCATCACGTGACTAGCGAGATGAAAGACATAGTCCGGCTTGATTGATCTCACTGCGCCTTCCACGGCCTTGTAATCGCTTAGGTCGAGCGTCCAGGAATGAAACTGGCCGTGCTCGAAACTTTGCGCCGAACGACCAATGCCGTGGACTACTGCGCCAAGGGCACACAGTCGCGCGGCAAGATGCCCGCCAATGAAGCCCGTCGCACCGGTAACGGCGACGACACTGTCACGAAAATTATTATGCGAGACCGACATTGTCCTTAAACCTTAGTCTTTCATTGTGACCCGCTGGCGAGATCATATTCTGCGAGCAATTTGGCCGCCTCGAGCCAATGCACACCGGCTGCCAGTTTGGCGAAAGCTATTCCGGATTTCTCTGCGATATCGAGCACGCTGTGTTTCCCATCGGAGAAGTTGAGCAACCAGAATAAACCGAATTCCTTGGCTTTGTCGTACAACCCGCGCCGACCGAGGTGTGGCTCACCGTGCTGGACTTGGGCAACGTACCGCTTGTTGTTCTCCAGTATGCACAAGCTTGAAAGTAGCTTGACGAATGAATCGGCCAAGGATTTGGGGTTCACCAGTTCGAGATCATCTGCGGAAGTGTGATACTCCGGATACTCGCCGTTAGGTGTACGCATCAGGCAGCCCATCTTTAAATCAAAGCCGGGCGAACAGTACTGACGTTGATCGTAACCGTACGGTGCAAACGGACGAATCTCGTGTGCCAGTCCGGAATGCTCTAGCACGTGCCGCATGGTGCGGTCGATCTCGGAAGTGTCTCGGCGGCTGCGCACATAGGTCATACGCCCGGAATCGCCCAGGCAAGCCAGTACCAGCCCATGATCGATACGTGACACCAACTGTTGGTTACGGCTCAGCCAAACGACGGGCCCGATAGTGCTGGGTACAAACAGAAACCGATAGGAATATCGCGTGCGGATCGTTCGCAGGTGTTTCGCCAGCATCGCGGCAACTGCGATACCGGACAGGTTATCGTTGCACAGCGAGGGATGACACGCGTGGGTCGAAATCAGAACGTCGCGTTGGGATTCCCCGGGAAGAAAGATTTCGCCATAAGAAAGATTACCGTCGTCAAGGCTGGAATCGATGCATACGTCATACTCATCGTCGGTAAATGTCGCCAATTGTTTCTCACTTACGCAGAATCCCCAGTTCTCACTGTAATAACTATGCCGATACGGGATCCAGTCGGGATGATCGCGGTCGGTATAAAGATGATTAAGCAATTCGCTGCGCGAAACGCGCTTACGGATCGGCGTGCTGTATCCTACTACATGTAGATTACAATTCCTGAAGTCGACCAGCTTGCGGCCCTGAAGGTCAGCGATGTACGCGGCTTTAATGTTCCATTCCTTGGGTACCGTCCAGTCGAAGGCTTGGGTCCCGCTCGGAACTTCGTGAATGTCCAGCGCGACGATGCGAGCTATGGTTCGAAGAGTTTCGCGCAATCCTTCGCCGGTGATGCTGCGACACAAGGGATACAGCACGCGAATGAGGTCGTACATCTCGGCACCGATCTCATCAAGGTCAAGCTGCTCGCGCAGGTTCCAGATTGGATGTCGTTGCGGCGCGAACATCACCGGCCCGGCTTCTTTTTTTCAAAACGCTCGATCTGCTCGAAGCACAGCGCTTTCGGATCTGCACCCTGG
The DNA here is from genome assembly GCA_050740575.1 of Gammaproteobacteria bacterium. Lineage (GTDB taxonomy): Bacteria > Pseudomonadota > Gammaproteobacteria > JACCXJ01 > JACCXJ01 > USCg-Taylor. Next base: position 7,703 of record JBOIDM010000307.1, on the reverse strand, counting down.
AAATATCTACTGTACCAGTCGGCGATCCAATCCAGAGATTCGGTAAGGGCAAGGCGCGGCGCCCAGCCCAGCTGCAAAGTGGTCTTGCTCGTATCCAGGCGCAGGCAGCCGGCTTCATGAGGATGCGAGCCCGCGTCCCGAACCCAGCTCGCCTTGCCGGGCCATCTGTCAATGAGTTGCTCGACTATCTCATGCACCGAAAGAGCATCTTCCAGCCGTGGCCCGAAATTCCAAGGACCGGCATATCTGTCGGCTTCGAGAAATAGCTTCTCCGCCAGAGTCAGATAGCCGCCGAGGCAATCGAGGACAAACTGCCAGGGGCGTACCGCGTGAGGGTTGCGCAGAACGACGGGACGGCCTTCGTGGAAGGCCTTTACAACGTCGGGGATGAGCTGGTCGGGGGTCCAGTCTCCGCCGCCAATGACGTTTCCAGCACGTGCTGTGGCAATCGACTTGCCCAGATTCGTTCCCGCGGCGGCGGAGAAAAACGAATCCTTAAAAGACTGGGTGACGAGTTCCGAACAGGCCTTGCTGTTGGCGTAGGGGTCGTACCCACCGAGCCGATCAGTTTCCCGGTAACCCCAGATCCATTCCTTATTCTCATAGCTCTTGTCGCTAGTGACATTGATAATCGCGCCCCGCCCAACAAGACTCCGCACGGCGTCCAGCAGATTTACGGTGCCCATCACGTTGGTCGAATAAGTGTTGATCGGATCCTGATACGATTGCCGGACCATGGACTGCGCCGCCATGTGGAACACGATCTCCGGCCGATGTTTATCAAGACTTTCCCGTAGTCGAGGGTAATCCCGAACGTCGCCGACGACAGTCGCCATACCGGAGATCACGTCAGCGGCTTCGTACAGGCTAGGATTCGTGGGCGCCGGTAATGAGTAACCGACAACTTTCGCCGACAACCTCTGCAGCCACAACGATAGCCAGCTTCCCTTGAAGCCGGTGTGGCCCGTAATGAACACTTTGCGGCCTTTCCAGAAACTTGGATCCATGGATGCGCCTCATTCATCCCTTAACGTTGGCGACATGTAACGATAGTAATTTCAACCGTGCCGCGAGTCGCTTGGATCGATCAGCTGGTGATGCGCGAGTGTGACATCACCGCCTTGCGGCAGACAAACGCCTCCGCGTAGCCGCTCGGGGCATTAGACTCCACACCACGCAGACGCATCAGCGCCAAAAATGTCTCGCGCGTAAACCAATGCTTGTCGCGTTGGCTCGGAAAGCATTCGAGCAAGTATTCGATCTTCGCATTGTATTGGTATGGCTCGAGCGGCATAAAGAAGTTCGGGGCACCCAGGTCACCGTCGTACTTTGGGATCTCGTATTCGAGGATCAGGTGATTGCGAAAACTGTTCCACGTTAACTCGCAAGTCAAGCGGTGATCCTGGTGTAGGTCGTGACGCGTGTGCGTCAGCACCAGGTCCGGCGATACTTGACTCTTAAGTTCCTCGAAAAACTCCTTGATCTGAGCACCGACAAACGGGAAAAAGCTGTTCCGGAACTCTTTGATCACGATTTCATAGTGCCCGACCTTTTGGAGGAACCGCTCGGCGCTACGCCGCGTCTCGTCGGCACGCACGGGCGAGGAACTCAGCACTACCCAATGGACCCGCATCTCGGGGTAATGCTCGGCCAGGCGCAGCACGGTGCCGCCGCAACCGATCTCGATATCGTCGCAATGCGCCCCGAGACACAGCAGCGTTCGCACCGCACGCTGCGAGGAACCCAGCACAAGATTGAGCACGCGCCGCTACCTTGATCCTGAGGCAACGACGGGCGCACGCAATACGGCAACATTCATCACTTCTTCCACACCGCCCACGGCATCTCTCCGCGCTCATACAAGTTGTCGAAATTGATTTTGTCCTTGAACGTGTCCATCGCCGCCCAGAACCCCTCATAGCGATGCGCCAGTAGGCGCCTCTCACCGATCAGACGCTGGAACGGTTCCTCGACCAGTTCTTCTCCGTCTTGCATGTAGCGGAATATGTCTTTATTCAGAATGAAAAACCCGCCGTTGACCCAAAAGTCTGCATGGCGGACGTGCTGGATATTGCGAACAAAACCCTGACTGTCCACACGTACACCATGAAAGCTCTGTGACGGCCGGACACTGACGAAGCTGCCAATGGCGTCGTTTTTGTTGAAGTCGTGTACGTAGTCGGCAAGTGGAAGATCTGAAAGACCGTCGCTGTAGTTCGCAAGAAAGACCTCTTCGCCTTCCAGGTAGCGTTCGACGGCCTTGAGCCGCTGGCCGATGTTTGAGTTGAGCCCGGTGTCCACGAACGAGATGCGCCAGTTGTCGATGTCGCTGTTGTAAAGCTTTATGGTCTTGCCCCCATCAGCCAGTTGGAAGTCGTTCGACACACACTCGTTGTAACGCAGGAAGAATTCTTTGATGAGATCGCCTCGATAACCGAGACACAAGATGAAATCGGTGTGGCCGTAGTGTGCGTAGTACTTCATCAAATGCCACAGAATCGGGCGCGGACCGATATTCACTAGGGGTTTAGGGATGGTCTCGGAGTACTCGCGCAGGCGTGTCCCCAGACCACCACAGAACAGCACAACTTTCATTGTTGATATTCCTCGACAAGCCGCTCGACGGCAGCCTCAGTTCAATTCATCCGCCACCTCACCGCCCCGAGCGTCGAACGACGGGCGAACTGCTGTAGCGGCGCCTTTACAGAATATATGGGCCGTCGTCGAGATCCATTAAGAATTCGACTATCCTTTTTGCGGCCTTGCCATCCCACTTTTCTGGTACGCTGCCACGGGGAATCGCTCCATTTACGATTTTAGAGGCGTGATACAGGATATTATCCCGGCCATTTCCCACGACTATATTCGTACCAACCTCACAGGTGATCGGACGCTCGGTATTGTCCCGAAGCGTTATGCAGGGGACGCCAAGGACGGTCGTCTCTTCCTGTAAACCGCCGCTATCAGTGAGGACCAACGTCGCGTTCATATTCAAGTGGAGGAATTCAAGGTAGCCGAGCGGGTCAGTCAGCCACAAGCCTTGAGGCTTATCAGCGTCCGTAAAATATCCGCAAAATCCGAATCGTTCCACCATCTTCCTCGATCGTGGATGTATTGGGAAAATGATAGGGATCTCTTTGGCAATTTCACTCAAGGCATCCAGAATACCTCCGAGAGCTACCCGGTCATCAACGTTTGACGGGCGGTGAAGGGTCAGGGTGGCGAAGCCGCCGGGCTTCAAGCCCCATCTCTCGACCAAGCCGATACCGCGGGCTAGTTCCCTGTGCTTCAAGAGAGTATCGATCATCACGTTGCCGACGAAGACTATCCTGTCCGGTTTAACGCCCTCGGCCAATAGGTTTTCATTCGCGAAATGATCGGTCGTAAATAAGTAGTCGCAAAGCACATCGGTGCAGAGCCTATTGATTTCTTCAGGCATCGACATATCACGCGAGCGCAATCCTGCTTCCACGTGAGCAACCTTTATGCCCAGCTTCTTGGCCGTAATCGCACAAGCCATGGTGGAATTAACATCTCCTACGACCAGAACTAGGTCCGGCTCCTCCCGTAGACAGACTTTTTCAAACTCGATCATAATCCGGGCCGTTTGTTCAGCATGGGAACCTGAACCAACCTCCAGGTCGATGTCGGGCTTTGGGATACCGAGGTCGACAAAGAATGCCGTGTTCATCCGCTTATCGTAGTGCTGACCGGTATGGACGAGAAGATGCTGGATTCCCTCGGGATACCTATTCATGGCTTCGATAATAGGCGCCATTTTAATGAAATTGGGGCGCGCGCCTACTATGTTTATCACTTTCAAAACGGTCATAATTTCCTATTCGATATTAGCCGACCCGGAGGGGTGGCCGATGACCCTTTCAGCGCTCCGGACCGCGCACCAGAACCATCTCGCAACTTGCAAAACAGTGCCGTGCGCCCGCTAGCGTCTCCGTATTGCGATAGCCCTTGTTTACTCGAGAGGGCCAAGCCGGCACCACTGCCACAGTCCCGCGTGGCCGTTTTTGTGGCTCCCTCCGGCGACAACCGAACCATGGTGCTCGCAGGAATTGCCCCGGCCTTGGGCGCTGGTGACGCGCTTCAGGCAAGCTACCGCCCTACAAAACGCCTCCGCGCTTCGTATAGTAAATTCATGCGTGACTGCAGTTGCCGACGCTTCTGACCTACCTCGTCGACGGGTTGGGCCGGAAAGTGACCCGACTATCTATCTTGCCCCCTTTCCAAACAGTACTGCCTCCACCGTCTGCAACAATATCAGCAAGTCCAGAAAAACGCTATTGTTTTTAATGTAATACAAGTCGTATTGGAGTTTCTGCCGTGCGTCTTTCTCCGAGGAACCGTACGGGTAGCAGAGCTGGGCCCAACCGCTGATACCTGCCTTAACTCGATGCCGATTCGCATAGAACGGTACCGTCTTTTCAAGCTCGGTCACAATCTCTGGACGCTCCGGTCGTGGGCCAACGAAACTCATCTCACCGCGCAACACATTAAAAATCTGCGGCAATTCGTCGATGCGAAGCTTTCGGATAATTGCCCCTACCCGGGTGACGCGTTTGTCATTTGCCTCAGCCCAACGCGCACCTTCATCGTCGTCCTCTGCATCAACGTACATGCTGCGAAATTTCAATATGGTGAAAGGCTTGCCGTACTGGGTTATACGGATTTGCTGATAAAAGATAGGGCTTCCCCAGCCGCTTTCCAACGATATCGCCAGTGCAGTGAGGAGCATGATCGGCCAGGTTATCAGTATCAAAACGACGCTCGTCACAATATCGATGCAGCGCTTAATGAACTCGGAGAAGCTGCTCACCTGGAACCCGTCCGAGAATATAAAATGGCTTGGGCGAAGAAGATCGAGCCTCACCTGACCAAACTGACGTTCGAAGAAGGTGGCCGTGTCAATCACGTCAATTCCGATCATCTTGCACTCAAGCAACTGATCGATAGGGCACTTGTTCCGCCGTTCATCCAGAGAAACCACGATTACGTCGATTTGTCGTTCCGTCGCAAATTCTGCCAAGGGCTTATTGATCGCCACGATCTTGTCGTGGGGAACAGCGCAGTCTTGTCCTTCCACGCTCGCAAAACCGAGCAGTTCAAAGCTTCTCCAATCCACACGACGCCGCATTTCTAAAATCGATGTGGCCTCGTTACCCGTACCGATCACTAGTACCCGCCGACTAAAGATCTCCTTAAAGATCCTGTTACCCGTGGAAGTAAAACCTAGGGCGCGGATCGTACCGATCCCCATAAACGCCACGGCTGTGGCAAGTATCAACGCGCCTCGTCCCAAATAGAGATTCGGAAATATATAAAAACTTACCATCATGGCAACCGCGCCCAACATAAGGCCGACGACTAACCGGAACAGTGTTCCGCGGAGCCCTTCCCTCTGACTTGGGGCGTACATACCCATAGCCGCCATACCAAGCTCCATCACCACGGCAAAAACGAGGGCACGTGGTAACAGCGATCCGATTGCCTCCGTCGCGGTAGCGAAATTCGCGGCGAGGCGCAGCAGTGCTCCGGCGTAAAGCGTGAGGACCAGGATCAGGAACTCGACTACCATGAGCATGAACAGTTCGAGGCGTATGAAATGTCGAAATACCCGAACTGTACCCATTTTCTTTATCGTCCTTACAAATCGAGTTAATCGCGGATTCGGTAAAGTGCGGCGCCATCCGGATAGATCGCGGCGAAGCCAAATAGCCCCATTTAAAACACTTTTTACCCGATCAAAAAACTTCGTGCTGTGATATTTTTCACAAATTTGTTAAAGCAAGATTACTTATGCTGTGCGTACGAATCGTCGCGATGCTTCTCGCCTTGGGCGCACACCTAACACCTCCACGACAGCAGCCTAACGCAAAGGGTCTGCATCCTTAACATAACCATTTTTTGGAGCATCGCGACGAATTCCGCTTGCGCGTGGCCTCGGATTGATTGCAGTCCCACTGGGAAATCTACTTTGTTTAGCAAGAGCCCGCGTTTGCTTGGAAGCGCCCAAAGCAAACAGTATACCATGGCGCCTACCCGCGCGTATTGCCAGGGCACCGCGATAAAAACGGCACGTGTTGGGTGACGTATGCTAGTTGTTTACTGTCGGACCGTAACGACAAGATTCTATAGATTTTGCTAATTCGCTCTTCGCCACCGGTAAATCTTGCCCACCGTTGGATTTGGAACCTTTAACGCGTTGTCAGCATATTGTCGCTACTCGGCAACAAATCATTTTCTGCGCACGAGGCAGTCGCGCTTATTTCGCCGATCATTCAAGCCACGTGGCGCTGATTCGTATTACCAGTTAAATTCGTAGTGCCATCGAACAGAACGGGTCTTGGAATATCGCCCAGGATAATATGCTCGAAGGTCCCCAATCCACCACCGGACGGGGGACTGAACTCGGGGCCGCGGAATGCACCACGCGGTCTCCTGTATATCAACCTGGTATTTTAAAGAGCCTCTGGGTTGCAGGCATGACCATCTCGCCATACAATCCGACTCATGCGCGGATTTCGTCATCGCCGATTGTGCTTGGGTGCCACGGGGCTGTTGCTTCTCGCCAGCCTTAGCGCGCACACCCAATTGCTGTTCGCCTGCGAGCTCATAGACGGCGCCCCGAAACTCGTCTGCTGCTGTGATACGGAGGCGCCGGCTGACGGCTGTGACAACGGCGGCGGTTGCGCCAACCATAACGGTGGCACGGCGCAAGCTTGTTGTGAGGTCACGCTGGCGGCGGAACTCCCGTCGATGACTTCTATACCGCACGGACAGCTCCTCACGCTGCTCGCCGCAGCGCAGCTGCCGCCCATCAGGCCGTCGCCCGCGGCGATCCAGCCGCGCCCCCATGCCGGTGGGGTCGGTGCCGGACTCCCACTCGCCTACACAGCATTCTGGCTACCAGGCGTACAGACCTACCTCTACACTAACCGCTTCAGAATATAAGACTCCTTCGTTGCTGACTTCTGCGCGGCCGCACTACTCAGGGTCGCACGTCTGCCAACCTGCTGAAGGAGGATGTGAAGTGGTACACGATTTCTATCGTTGGCCGGGTTCACTGGCCCTGATCATTTATGGCCTATCTCGACCGCTCCTGGGCGCGGATAACGCGCCGTTTGTCGGGCTTACGAAAGCCTCCGCGGAGCAATTCGTGGCAGCGATTCTTGCCGCCAACCCCGCGTTGCTGGCGCGGGAAGCCGCTTGGGGAGCGGCCCGGGCGCGGGCCGCCCAGGCGACGGCGCTCGCTGATCCGACGCTGTCTTACGCCTTAGCGCCCGAGACCCTGGGTGATTCGGAAGGGGAGATCAGCCAGGCCGTGGAGCTGTCCCAGCGGCTACCGTGGCCCGGGAAACGCGGGTTGCGCGGCCTGCGTGCCGAGCACGAGGCCCGGGCAGTTCGCGAGGACATCGACGCGGCGCGGCTTAAACTGATCGCCGCGGCCAAGGACAGCTTCGCCGATTGGTACTACGTTCATAGCGCGATTTCCGTCAATCGCGCCAATCAGGAACTGCTGAAGGAATTTCAAGCACTGGCGCAGTTAAGATACGGCACCGGAGGCGGCTCGAAGCAGGATGCGCTACGGGCCGAGGTCGAGTCCAACATGCTCGAGCATCGCGCGATCGTGCTCGATCGTGAACGTCGTGAGGCGCTGGCCCGCCTCAACACACTGCTCAACCGTGTCC
>JBOIDM010000306.1:0-7501 GCA_050740575.1 Gammaproteobacteria bacterium | reverse complement strand
ATCAGACACCATGCAGGTTCCTCATCAATTTAACTTTATCCCGTTGTTTGACAAACTATTTTCGAGGGGATACCTCAGGGTCTGTCCCCTAATTCGCGCTAATTCGCGCAAATGGAGGCCGTGCGATAATGATCCGCAAATTTCACGTAACGAGGTTAAGCCATGGAACTAACAGCTGTATTAACCCCTGCAGACGAAGGTGGATTTGTTGCCTTAAACCCGGAAACTGGCACAACCACGCAGGGTGAGACTATAGAAGAGGCTATTGCTAATTTGAGAGAAGCCACGGCCCTTTACATTGCCGAATTCCCGCTGACTTCGGCTGGCCATCCGATAATCACCACATTCACGATATCGGCGCATGCCTAAACTGCCCCGCCTATCTGGGGCGGCAATCGTAACGGCTTTTCAACGTCTCGGTTTCGAGAAGGTTCGCCAGAGCGGTAGTCATGTTGTCATGCGCCGCGGAAGCGAGGGCTGCGTAATTCCTCTACACGCCGAGGTTAAAGTTGGCACTTTGGCGGGTATTCTTCGTCAAGCCAAGGTAACTACGGAAGAATTCTCGAGCGTTTTATGAAACTCTCGCCCAACAAAACGCTGCACCGGAGTGCTCCTTACGTCGCGCCCGGTGAGCTAATGCGTTAGAAGGCACAGTCACGCACGTGCGGAATCAGAAGGATATTGAGCTGGGGGGACAATAGGGGACAGACAGGGTCTGTCCCCTAATTCCCCCGTGAGCGTCGATGAACATCACCATACGGCACCACCCCCGCGACTTATCGAAACGGTAGCTTGGTCGTGATCCATAGACTGAAGCTTAAGTCCGGAGCCTCGTCGGTTACGCCTGCATGCAAACCGGTGCGAATGTCGAAACCGCCGACGTCGTAGATGAGGCCCAGACCTGCCCGAACGTCCGTCGGCTCGTTTTCGACTTCCTTCGCAAACACTTCCACACCCGGGCGGTAGCCCTCACGCGGAAGTTCGGCAAGCAGACTCGCTCTCCATCCGCCTTCAGCGGGAGATACACGCGCGTCGTGAAATCCGCCGGCATTCACATGCAAACGGACACCTTTGCCCCAAAAGGTGGCGAGAAGCTGAGACTCGACCCCAATGCCCTCGTCGCCCGATCTCACCGGAAGTAATGCTAAGGTCTCTATGCCGAAGCTTAGGGCGCCGCCATAAAACGGAACCCACTTCACGCCCGCGGCACCATCACCAAGCTCACCTTCTTCTGCCAGGTACTCAAACTCGGAAATCAGCTCGATCCTATTCGGCAAGCCAAAATTGGTGCGCAGCAAGGGCGTTAAAACCTCGGTTTCGCCTCTCTCCTGTTCTACTTTCCCGACACCGACCCTTAGCTCGAGCGTGTAGGGGTCCGCCGTATCGGCATCCGTTGAACGATAGGGAGGGAAGGCGAACGCAGGCATAGCATGGCCAAATTGTGCGGTGAAGAAAAGGAAACGTGCGAGCCATAGCGTTCCCTTTTGCAGCACGCTCCCCAATGCCGGTGCCGACCATCCCGTGGCCATATACTCGTGCTTCACCTCGCGGTCTCGTCCGCGAGGGGGTCCTCGGGCATGACCATCACTCGCCTCTGTACGCTCGACTACTCCTGGATGGCTTTCAAATCCTTCTCGAGATCGCAAAAGTGACAATGGCGTCGGGAAATCGCCTGGTCAGTGCGGCAAAAGATAATGGCTCACGGCATCCTCTTCTGGGTATCGAGCGCCGACTTGAGTGCCTTGGAAAGATCGCCCGTGGACCCTATGCCCCAATAATGCAAGAAGGCCACCTTGGGCGACTCCCTGCTCATGTGGCTATGGATCGCCACGATGTAGATGCCGGCCGCACGCAGCGCTTTAAGTACGGTTTGAAGCTCATCCTCGTACATCGCGAAGTCACCGTCGACGATGGCCTGCGCGTCACTGCCGACAAAGGCGGCCCAAGTGTTGACGCCCATCGTGTTTCCGATGGTGTGCGCGCCCATCTTGGTGGTGCGGCCCCAAGTGAGCTTGTAGACGCCATCCGCCATCTCCCCTTGCACCCCGAGTATGGCCTCGATCTTCTTCGGATCGAGGGAGGTCTTGGCCGGATCGATCTCCAGGTACGGTGCCGGCACGTTGCCTCCGCTCGTTTCCTTGATCGTCGCGAAGACTTTTCCGACTGCCGCCGCGAGCGCCTCCTCACTCCCACGGCCCCCGATGTGCATGAACATCACCCTCGGATGTTCCCAAAGGAAATGGTTGTGGAGCGCGGTCACCTCTAGACCAGCATCTAGTGCAACGGTCATCACGGGGTTTACCTGGTCTTCGAGCAAGGCCATATCGCCCATGACCAGCGTCTGCGCACCCTCTTTGGTAAAGGCGGCCCAGGAGCTCAGTCCCATCGGCGGGGTCATGCGCGCACCCGCCCCAGTGACTCTGAGATCCGAGCGCGGCACGGCGACCTTGAATACGCCTTCTTTGTCGTTGAGCTTGCCCTTGACACCGGTCAATTGCTCGATCTTGGCGGTGTCAATCGTCTGCGCGGCTGCCCATGCCGTGGGGAGAGCCCCTGAGCTACTCGCGAGAGTTAAGCTGAGGGCAGCGATTTTAGATAGAACTCGTGCATTCATAAGAGTCATCCTCGATCAGGGGGCCCCGCCGTCTGCTCGTCATCGGCGTGGCAGCGTTGCTCGCGATGGTCACGACGAGTGTGACCATCGATGGCAGTCGACACAACATCTGTGGTATTGTTGCTCTATCTACTCTAGAGTAGATAATATAACGCCAATATGCCATGCTGTCTTGGCTCCTGCTCATCCTAAGTCTGCCGACCCAAAACACCGCCGCACGCATGCGGATTTGGCGGGCGACCAAGGCGCTAGGCTGTGGGGTGTTGCGCGACGGCGTGTACGTATTGCCGCTGAGCCCGCCGCACCGCGAGGCCTTGCAAGCACTCGCCACAGAAACCCGTGCGGCGGAGGGAAGTGCGCAGGTACTGGAGGTCCCGAGCAAGAATGCTGACGAAGCCCATGCGTTCACGGCCCTCTTCGACCGCACCGACGACTATGCCCGGCTGATGGAAGAAATCAGCGGGCAAAAAGCAAAGCTCTCCAAACTAGATCCCTCGGCCTTGCGCCGCGCGCTCAAGACGCTAAGGCGGAGCTTCGAGGCGATTTCCGCAATCGACTTCTATCCGGGTGCGGCCCAGGCACAGGCGGCCGGGGCGCTGGACCAGATGGAGAGCGCGGCCTTGGCAATCCTATCGCCCGATGAACCCCACGCCGTGGCGGGCAAGATCGAACGCCTGGAGAGATCCCATTATCAAGCCCGGATCTGGGCCACCCGCAAGCGCCCTTGGATTGACCGTCTGGCCTCCGCCTGGCTCATCCGGCGCTTCATCGACCGTAAAGCACGTATCGTATGGCTAGCCAAAGCGCAGGATTGCCCCCCTGACGCCTTGGGTTTTGACTTCGACGGGGCAGAGTTCACCCATCGAGGGGCACGGGTCACCTTTGAGGTGTTGATGGCGAGCTTCGGCCTGGAGGAAGACCGGGCGCTCGAACGTCTCGCGGCCCTCGTCCACTACCTCGATGTCGGTGGGATCCCGGTACCGGAGGCTGCCGGTTTGGAGGTGCTGCTGGCGGGTGCGCGACTGACATCTAAAACCGACGATGCTTTTCTTCGGGAAGCACAGAAGAGCTTCGACCATCTATACGCTGGCTTTTCCGAAGAAGTCGCGAAACGTACCCCAATGGCAGGTGCTGAGAGCCGGTCCCGCACGAGGAGTAAACCATGAATGACTCTGCCAAACTGTCATCGGAAGCCGCTGCGCCCGCCGCGGTGAGCCTCGGGCAGGCCGTCTGGTATTGGTTACGGCTAGGCTTCATCAGCTTTGGCGGTCCGGCGGGGCAGATTTCCATCATGCACCAGGACTTGGTGGAGCGGCGTCGTTGGATCTCGGAGCGCCGCTTCCTGCATGCGCTGAACTACTGCATGGTATTGCCTGGCCCCGAGGCTCAGCAGCTCGCCACCTACATCGGCTGGCTCATGCACGGGACCTGGGGCGGCATTATTGCAGGCGCGCTATTCGTGTTGCCGTCGCTCTTCCTTCTGATCGCGCTCGGGTGGATCTACATGGCCTTCGGTCAGGTCCCCGCGGTGGCCGGGGTTTTATATGGCATCAAGCCCGCGATCACGGCGATTGTCGTTTTCGCGGCCTATCGGATCGGCTCGCGGGCGCTGAAAAACGCGGTCTTGTGGTCGGTTGCGGCGCTCGCCTTCATCGCCATCTTCGTCTTCGATATCCCCTTTCCTTACATCGTCTTGGGGGCGGGATTCATTGGCTATATCGGTGGGCGCTTAATGCCGGCGAAGTTCGCGGTGGGTGGCGGTCACCACGTGGCGGATAAGAGCTTCGGACCTGCGCTCATCGACGATGCCATGCCCACGCCTCGTCACGCCAAGTTCCGCTGGGGCAAGTTGTTTGGGTTCTCGATGGTCGGCGTCGTGATCTGGGCGGGGGCCTTGGGTTTACTGATCGCATACAGCGGATGGCAGGGAACGCTCGCTCAAATGGGGTGGTTCTTCACGAAAGCAGCGCTCTTGACCTTCGGTGGGGCGTATGCGGTCTTGCCCTATGTCTATCAGGGCGCGGTGGAACATTATCAGTGGCTGACGGGGCCCCAGATGATCGACGGCCTCGCTCTGGGTGAAACGACGCCGGGGCCACTCATCATGGTGGTAACCTTCGTCGGTTTTGTCGGCGCCTGGACCCAGGCTCTGTTTGGAACGGATGCACTATTCCTGGCCGGCGCCGCCGGCGCCACGGCGGCCACGTTCTTCACCTTCTTGCCCTCGTTTCTCTTTATGGGGTGGTGGTAGAGCTTGATGTGGGGTTCGATGCGAATTTCCCGGTTCTGGACGAAAAACTCGCGTCATTGACAGCTGATAGGTTCAGCAGTAGTTTTCCTTACCGGGAAAAGGAGCGTTTGAAAACCCTACTCGCCGATGATTTGATGTATTGCTGGATGATGAACGAAAGCCAAGCTTCTCAAAGCGTTGCCATTCCATCGAATGTCACGTTGTTTCACATCACTCATTGGAAGGCGGGGTCGCAATGGATGCGCGTGATTCTCGAGGATGTGTTTCGCCCGGCGATCGTCCCCGCGGAATATTTTGAAGCGCAACTTCTGCAACGGCCGATTGAGACAGGGAAAGTCTATCTCTGCGCCTACGTTGGGCAGCAGGAGTTCAAGACGATCTCTCTGCCAGGCGAACATCGACGCTTCGTGTTGATCCGCGATCTGCGGGACACATTGATTTCCGTCTATTTCAGCGCGCGGAACAGTCACGAGATTCAAAAGTCGATCATGGAAAAGTGGCGGCGCGTTTTGATCAAACTCGATCAGGAGGAAGGGATGCTTTACCTGCTCGATGCGTGGTTGAATCTGTGCGGGCTTATTCAGCGCAGTTGACTCGAAGCGGGCGAGCCGTGTCTGAAGATGGAGGACTTCATGAAAGACACGCCGGGGATGTTGGATCGGGTGTTTCGGGAGTATCTGAAAATTCCGCTGGAACAAAGCCGGCTCGAACAACTGGCAGCGCGTTATGCGTTTTAGAACTTGAGCGGTGGTCGAAAAGCCGGGCAGGAAGATAACTTTGCGCATTATCGGAAAGGGATTGCGGGGGATTGGCGCACTTACTTCACTCCGAGAATTACGCGACGGTTCAAGGAGCTTTACGGCGATCTGTTGATGATGGGTGGATACGAGCGGAATGAGAATTGGTAGGGATATCGCGCTGCGATGTCCCTACCTGTCGAAGTATGGGCGCTGGCCATCGGCGAAGTAGATATAGGGCCAATCTTCCGGGCGAGAAACCAATCTAGCTCGCGAATTTCCCGGTTCTGGACCGAGAACTCGCGTCATTGACAGCTGAGTGGTTAATCAGTAGTTGTCCTTACCGGGAAAAGGGGCGTTTGAAAACCCTACTCGCAACCGGCGTGGCAAACCTTGTCCGGAAGGGTGGCAGGTGCGCCGCTACAGAGAGACGGGCTCGCTTTGACCGTCATCCTCGGGTTTGGTGACCACGGATGTCGCCGGATGCATCTCACGCAGCATCGACAGCAACTTTTCACGTAGAGGTTCGAACCTCAGGCACCAAAGAAATACCGCGCCGTACTGTCTAACCGCAGATACCACCCCGGCGATGAGGAGCGCGATACCAGGAAGGAACGCCAGAAATAACAGATTGAATATTCCTTTTTCCATAACCATACCTCCTGTTAAACTGTCCGTTGCCGTGGTACTCGCGCGCCATGAATTGGCCTCAGATCCGCTTGTACCTGGTTCCGTGGAAAGAAGGGCGGAAAGAAGGGTCTTACGAATGACCCGCCGGACCACGAGCCGAAAGCTGTAAGGTTGCATCGGGCTCCATGGGGAAAAGAGAGCCGAACGAACCCTGCAAACTCTGACACGCGTACTGAATCCGTCGCTCCGAGGGAGTCCTGACTATGCACCTCCGACGTCTTGCGCTCTTGATTCCATCGAACCCTAATCTCCCGCCATGCTTTCCAATAAAGCTGCACCCACTGGTCATTGATGTGATTCCGGGTCATGATCATCTCCTCTCATTAAGGCTTACCTAGGCGGAGGGTATCCGCCACGATAGAGTCATTGAGTCAAGCCCCGCGCCAGACCCGGAGCATTAAGTTAATAATATTTTTTAAACAAAGACATAAACGACATGCTTATGCGTTCATCCAGGGGTCGTAATCGCTTGCATCCGTAACAATTGCGAGATCCCGTTGTAAAACTTGCCGGGTCGATGGGATGGCGCCGTAGCGGTCGTGTGATGGAGACGCCGACATCCGGACCCGTCGATGCGGGAGGGCTTGTCCCGTGTACAAAGAGACATACCTAGGCCTCCATTCCTCGAACGGATGAAACGGGGCATACCGATGACCAAGACCATCAAGGATGGACCGCAGGTACGAGGGGATACCGACCGCCGTAAGGACGAGCTTCTGGCCATACTCGGCTACGAGTTGCGCAACCCTCTTGCCGCCCTGCGCAATGCCGTGGAGGTGCTCAAGCGCTTAGCGTTGGCGGATCCAGAGCTGCAGCGGGTCGGCGATCTGATCGATCGGAAAATCGCCGACCTGACGCGGCTGGCGGATGATCCCATCGACCTCTCACGCTAGCCGCGGACAACTCAGCGCGTACCAGGAATCGGTCGATCTCCGCACGGTCATCGAGCGGGCGGCCGAGGCAAGCACCCCCTCAAAGCCCTTGCGCGTGCTGGTGGTCGATGACAATGACGATGTCCGCCAAAGTACGGAGACCCTACTCAGCTTGAACGGCCACGAGGTATGGAATTAAAGGGGCCAGGGTCTGTGGGATCCCCACGAATTTAGGCTGAATTTGAGTCATCGTAGCAGTGTCGCTGTAGAATTTCGTGGAGGCTATTGATGGCCGCGATCACATCAGCCAATCGTAACATCACCCGCGGGTCGTCGA
>JBOIDM010000305.1:0-4931 GCA_050740575.1 Gammaproteobacteria bacterium | reverse complement strand
GTTTCCGCACTGTTCCGGATATTCGGCGCGAACTTACGCCATTCCCATATTTGGTTTTCTTTCGGCCCCGTGCTCAATCATATTTTTATCAGCCCCGCGCATCATCAAATCCATCATAGTGCCCGGCCCGAGCACTGGAACCGCAATTACGGAGAAGTCTTCGCAATCTGGGACTGGATGTTTGGTACCCTGGTCTTACCGAGTGAGGAGATCCGCAAGAATCTCATTCTCGGTGTCGGCATCGGAGCCCCGCAACACCACCCAACGCTCGCAAAAGTTTATCTCGAGCCCTTGGCGAGCATGCACGCAATACTTGTCCGCCGTTTCCTGGCAACGCGTTTAGCCCCTTGACGCCATCGGTAGTAGAGGTCGTGGCCGGTGCTCGCGCGCGGCCCGCGCTTTCGATCGTTGTTCCCATGTGCAACGAGGAAGACAGCGTCCACCCTCTAGCGCGGAAGCTCGTTGCCGTGCTGGAGGGGATGGGCGTTGCCTATGAAATTGTCCTTGTCGATGACGGCAGCCGCGACGCGACCTGGGAGCGAATTGCTAGGCTTGCCGCCGAAATCCCCGCCGTAATTGGCGTGTCGCTCTCGCGGAATTTCGGGCACCAGCGCGCCCTCCTGACGGGACTCCAGCTTGCGCGCGGTCAGGCCGTGGTCAGCATGGACGGCGATCTACAGCATCCCCCAGAGCTTATCCCTTTGCTCTATGAAGCTTGGGCACGAGGTTACAAGGTGGTGAACACGCAAAGGCGCGGTGAAGAAGCGGCAAGTCGCTTCAAGCGATTCACCTCGAGATACTTTTACAAGATGTTCTCGATCCTTGCTGAGGTGCCGATGGCCGAAGGTAACTCCGACTTCCGGCTTCTCGACCGCACCGCGGTCGATGTCTTGGTGAATCTCAAGGCTGCGGAGCTGTTCCTGCGGGGTGCCGTCCAGTGGCTGGGCTTGCCTGCGACGGTGGTGCCCTTCCAGCCCGAGCCGCGTATACATGGATCGAGCAAATACACGCTGCGAAAAATGCTCAGCTTCGCCAGCGACGCCGTCATATCGTTTTCCACCAAGCCGCTGCGCATCGGGATTTGGCTCGGGATTGCCACCAGTTTCTTGGCCTTTGTCGAGATTGTATACGTGCTGGCGCGGTACGTTCGAGGGGAGACGGTTTCGGGCTGGGCCTCCACCGTGGGGATCTTGTCGTTCTTATTCGGGGTGCTGTTTATCATCCTCGGCATCATCGGCAGTTACCTTGCCTGGATTCACCAAAGTTTGCAGAACCGGCCAACGGCGATCATCCGCGACAGCGTCAATCTGCCTCCTACGTGATTGAGGACTGCGTGGGAGTGCGTCTCTGGAACTCAACGATCACGCGTTTTGTCACGGTTGGCATCACGAACACAGCGCTTAGCTACGCCGTCTTCGTGCTCGCCCTCTCCTTATTGAGCGGTTATGCGTACCGCGCCGGGGTTGCACAAATCGCTAGTTATGGGTTTGGATCACTGTGGAGCTTCTATTGGAACCGCGGCTGGACCTTCGGCAGCGAAGGCCGAGTCCTAAGACAGGCGCTGCGTTTCACGCTAATACAAGGGCTGTTGCTCATGGCGAGCGGTGCGTTGATGAGCGTTACCGTGGACATCTGGAATTGGCCGGCAGCCCCCACATGGATCACCGTGATGGCGTTCATCGCTGTCCTGAACTATTTATCGCTGAAGTACTGGGTATTCTAAATGGCGGGGCGTGATGAAGCGGCATTTCGGCATGCGCTAGTTCTACTGCTCGCAGTGGCGGTGGGGTTGAGCTTTGGTTTGTGCTATGGGCTAGCGAATCACAACACTTATCTTCTGTACCCGCTCCGGGAACTCGATCCGGAGTTTCTGCGCTATGACTGGCTCGCCGCACAGACTACGGCGTATCATCGAAATTTCGCGCTTTTGATCGAGCTTCTAGCATCGCTGGGTCCGGCACCCTGGACGGTTGCGAGCGCGAACGTAGCGCTGGTAGCCGCGCTGATACTGACGATTTACAACTTCCTGAATCGTCATTATCGGCGCGATGCTCTAGTCGCGATCTTGCTTCTCATGTGCTTCGTGCTCTTGGAGAAGACCCGCAGCGTGGCCAGCAGCCACATCCTGACCTCGATTCTAGAACCCTCTTCGGTCGCGGCCTCTGCCGTCGTGATCGGGCTACTATTGCTGCTCGCGGAACGCTACCTCTGGTCCGGCGTGCTGGTAGCGATAGGTGGCTTTTTTCATACTAATTTTTTGCTGCTTGATGTCGTCTTTTTCGGTCTCGTTCATGTCGCCCTCGGGCGCGCGCAGCTTGCGCGCCGCCTGTGTCTACAGTTGGGGCCGAGCATCGCCGTCTTGCTCTTCGAGTTTCCCATGCTCTATGCCATGGTGACCGATCCCCTGGGAGAGGAGGCGCGCCACATCTTTCAGTTCATACGTTCGCCGCATCACTATGTCCCGCGGAATTATCTGGCAGACTTCATTCCCTTCGCGGCATGGCAGCTGCTGGCCATGAGTTGTCTCGACCTGAAATCCTCCGACGCGCGGATTTCCTCCCGGCTGGCGAGGGTCTATGCGGTATTCCTTGCCCTCGTCATGACCGCCACGGTGCTGACCACGGTGATCTATCTCCCGTTTGTTTCACAGCTATTCTTCTGGCGCATGGCACCGTTTTCGGTCTTGCTGGCCCAGCTCGTGATTGTCACCCGGATCGCGCCTTATTTCAGCGCGAGCGCGGAACGCGAAACCTCCGAGGGGTTTAACGGGCAATGGCTCTTGGCAGCCGCCGGAGGCGGGCTCATGCTCATCCACCATGGCTCTAAGGTGCAGCCAACCGAGGTTGGCCTCCTACAGGTCAATCCTACCTATGTCGTCATCGCGGTTCTTACCTTGTTTGCGTATGTGTTGCTTATGCGCGCTAAGACTCGGCGCTATGTCGCCATGATTCCGCCGGCGTTGGTGCCGCTTGGGCTGGTGGTTGTGGGACTCTCATTCTCGGCGGCCCCCGCCTATAAAGCGTCCAACGTACTGCGCGGCCTTTCGGCGCCCAAGCAGGAGCTCTTTCAGTGGGCGCAATCTATCGCCCCGGATGCACAATTCCTCATCCCGCCGAGCTTCAAAAGCTTTCGGCTGCATGCCGCCCGGGCGGTGGTCGTGGACTGGAAGTCTACCCCCATCAAGCCGGCCGAGCTTATAGAATGGTATCGCCGCTTGGGGCGTGTGAGCGGCGATCCCAAGGTAAGGAATCTAATTGAAGCCGATGCTGGCTATCGACGCATGGATCAATCGCGTCTGGCTTCGCTGGCAAGGGAATTCGAGATCGATTACGCCGTGTTCGAGCAGCCCTTCGATGCGCGGCAACTGCAAGCCGGGGTCGTTTTTACCAATAAGCGCTATCTGGTACTGAAACTCAACGCAACGAACAAAGATTCAGCGCCCTAGGAGTGAACCTTATACCCGGTGCAGGATAAGCTCCAGTACGACCTTGGTGCCGAAATAGGCCAGGAGGAGGGCTAGAAAACCCGCAAACATGTAGCGGAGGGCGGTCCTGCCGCGCCAGCCGAATCGATAGCGCCCCCAGAGCAGTACCGCGAAGATACACCAGGCGGCAAATGAAAGCACGGTTTTATGAACCAGATGCTGAGCGAAGATATCCTCCACAAACATGAGACCGCTTAGGAGTCCGAGGCTCAGCAAAAAGAACCCCGCGATGATGAATTGGAACATCAAGGATTCTGCGGTTTGCAAAGGCGGTAAGAGTTGCATCGCGGCCAGGTAGCGGCGCGTTCGCAGCAACCGTTCTTCCACGGCGATCACGACCGCTTGCAGCGTCGCGATGGTCAGGAGACTGTATGCGGTCACGGACAGCACGATATGGATCCTCAGCCCGACCGGCGCCGATGCCAGCAGCAAGCGTTCGTTCGGGAACAACAGCTCCAACCCGATCCCAAGGCCCGCGCTCGGCAGCAACACCAAAGCGAGGTTTTCTACCGGAGCGACCCATGATGCCACGACGACGACACCCGCTACGATCCAGGCCACGAGTGAAACCGTGTTGAAGATCCCCAGGTTCAGGCCCGAGCCGGTGAGGATCCCCTGGTACAGCACCGCGGCATGCAAGGCAAGCGCGAGGAGCGCGAGGATCGGCACCGGACGCGTAGCGGCGGATCCGCTCCGTGCGCGCTCCACGACGCCGCGGGCGATGTGCATGGCGGCCGCCAGATAAAAGACGATGGCGAGGACTGCGAAAACGGCGATGTTCATAACTGCAAGGCTCCGGCGCATGATGACACAAAGCGATTCGAGGAAGAAGGCAAGATCTGGGCAGCCGGTTGAAGGGATTATGTTAGTATGATTCGGCTCATGGCAAACCCTGGATTGCGCCGCTATGTTTGACAACCTCTCTCAACGCTTAA
The DNA here is from genome assembly GCA_050740575.1 of Gammaproteobacteria bacterium. GTDB lineage: Bacteria > Pseudomonadota > Gammaproteobacteria > JACCXJ01 > JACCXJ01 > USCg-Taylor. The sequence continues at coordinate 512 of JBOIDM010000305.1, read as the reverse complement.
CGCGCATTGTCAAGGAACTGCGCGGGCAAGGCCGTCTGACGGGCGAGAATATCCAATCGACCTTGCGAGAGTTGCGCATGGCCTTGCTCGAAGCCGACGTGGCCTTGCCCGTGGTGCGCTGGTTTGTCGAGCATGTGCGGACGCGTGCGGTGGGCGAGGAGGTTATCGCCAGCCTCACCCCCGGACAGGCATTCATACGCGTCGTCCGGAACGAATTAACGACATTGATGGGCGAACAATGCGAACGCCTCGACCTGAACCGGCCGCCGCCGGCCGTTGTGTTGATGGTTGGCTTGCAGGGGTCGGGCAAAACCACATCGGCCGCCAAATTAGCCCGGTACTTGAAGGAGCGCGAGAAAAAATCGGTGCTTGTGGTGAGCTGCGATGTGTATCGGCCGGCGGCCATCGATCAGTTGAGCGTGTTGGCAAGCGAAATCGGTGTCGAATGTTACCCGGCCGATCCGGCGCAAGATCCCGCGGCGATCGCCTCCGAAGCGCTCTCGCATGCGAAA
>JBOIDM010000304.1:0-8310 GCA_050740575.1 Gammaproteobacteria bacterium | reverse complement strand
CGAGGAGGTCGAGAGCCGGATCACCGCGCCGATCGAGGTGGAGATGCTCGGCATCCCGAGGCAAACCATGCTGCGCTCGATCTCGAAGTACGCGCTCGCCGATATCACCGTGGACTTCGAAGAGGGGACAGACATCTACTGGGCGCGCCAGCAGGTCGGGGAGCGGCTCAACGCCCTCTGGGGCGACCTTCCCGCGGACATCTCCGGCGGTATCGCCCCGATGACCACCCCCCTCGGCGAGATGTTCATGTTCACGGTCGAGGGAGAGGCGCTCTCGCTCGCCGAGCGCCGCAGCCTGCTCGATTGGGTCATCCGCCCCGCGCTCCGGACCGTTCCGGGTGTCGCCGACGTCAACGTACTCGGCGGTTTCGTGCGCTCCTTCGAGGTCACACCCGATCCCGCGCGCATGCTCGCCCAAGGCGTGACTATCGATGCCTTGGAGCGATCCCTCAGATCCAACAATCGCAACGACGGTGCAGGACGGCTCATCGACGGCGAGGAGGTCCTGCTGGTGCGGAGCGAGGGCAGCATTCGATCACTATCGGACCTCGGCTCCATCGTGGTCAAGCATCACGCGCTCGAGCCCGTCTACCTGCGCGACGTCGCCGAGGTCCGCCTAGGCGCTATCACGCGCTACGGCGCGGTGAGCCGCGACGGCCGCGACGAGGCTGTGGAGGGGTTGGTGCTCGGCTTGCGCGGTGCGAACGCCGGCGAGCTCGTGCGCGGCGTGCGCGCGAAGCTAGAGAAGCTGACACCGTCCTTGCCGGCTGGGGTGCATTGCCGGATTTTCTATGATCGCGGGGATCTGGTCGATCGCGCGGTCACCACGGTCTCCAGGGCCTTGGCCGAAGCAATCGCCTTGGTCGTGATTTTGCTCGTCTTGTTCCTGGGCGATCTGCGCGCGTCACTCACGGTGGCACTGGCCCTGCCGCTCGCCGCGCTCAGCACCTTCATCCTGATGCGCTACTTCGGAATGTCCGCGAACCTGATGAGCCTCGGCGGGCTCGCCATCGCTATCGGGATGCTGGTTGACGCCGCGGTCGTGGTGGTGGAGAACATCGTCTCGCGGCTCGCGCACGCCGAGGCCGAGCAGCGGCTGCCCCGCCTTCATCGCATTTACGCGGCCGTTCGCGAGGTCGCCCTGCCGGTCGCGACCGGGATCCTGATCATTATGGTCGTGTTCCTGCCGCTACTCACCTTGGAAGGGCTGGAGGGCAAACTCTTCGCACCGGTCGCCATCACCATCATGTTCGCGCTCGGCGCGTCCCTACTGCTCGCGCTGACGGTGATCCCGGTCCTGGCCTCCTATCTGATCACGGAGACGCAGCGCGGGGAGCCTTGGCTTGTGAAGCTCTTGCATAGCGCCTATGCGCCCCTGCTCCGCTGGTCCCTCGGTCACTTTCGTACGGTCTTCATCGGTGCCCTCGCCTCACTCGTCGCCGCAGCCGTACTCTATGCGAACCTCGGCAAGAGCTTCATGCCCACCATGGACGAGGGCAACATCATCATCCAGCTCGAGAAGCTGCCCTCGATCAGTCTGGAAGAATCGGTCAAGCTCGATCTTCGTGTGCAACGCGCGTTGCTCGACCGGATCCCGGAGATCACCGAGGCGGTGGCCCGCACCGGCTCGGACGAGATCGGGCTCGATCCCATGGGCCTGAACCAGACCGACACCTTCACCGTACTGAGGCCCAAGGAGGAATGGCGGGCCGCGGACAAGGCTGCCCTTATCGAGACTATGCGACAGGTCCTGGAGGGTTTCCCCGGCTTGGTCTATGCCTTCACCCAACCGATCGAGATGCGCGTCTCCGAGATGCTGACGGGCGTGCGGGGGGATGTGGCGATCAAGCTCTTCGGGCCAGATCTGGCGGTGCTCAACGCAAAGAGCGAGGCGATCGTCGGACTCCTGCGGACGCTGCCCGGGGCCGAGGATGTCTACACCGCCAAGAACGAGGGCGTGCAGTACCTCAAGGTTGCCATCGACCGCCTCGCCGTGGGCCGCATGGGACTGTCGGTCGAAACCATCCAGGAGACCTTGCGCTCCTTGATCGAAGGGCGGCGCATCGGAACCGTCTATGAAGGACCGCGCCGTACGCCGCTCGTCATCCGCAGTGGCGCCGAGCTGCGGACCTCGCCGGCCGCATTCGCAAACCTGCTGCTTACCCTGCCCGACGAGCGTACCGTTCCCCTCGCGATGGTGGCCAGTCTCTCGCGCGTCGATGGGCCGGTCGTCATCGCACGGGAGCGGGCAAGCCGCATGTCGGTCGTGATTGCCAACGTCGCGGGGCGCGATCTCGTGGGCTTCGTCGGAGAGGCGAAGCGGAAGATCGAGGAGGAGCTGGCACTCCCGGCGGGCTACCGTCTCGAATGGGGCGGGCAGTTCGAGAACCAGCAGCGCGCTGCGGATCGGCTCGCGGTGGTGGTGCCGATCGCGCTCGGACTCATCTTCTTCCTGTTGTTCACGAGCTTTCGGTCGGTCGGCCAAGCGCTCTTAGTGCTATCGAACATTCCCTTCGCCCTGGTCGGCGGGGTGGTAGCCCTGTGGGTTTCGGGCGAGTACCTGTCCGTGCCGGCCTCCGTGGGATTCATCGCGCTCCTTGGAATCGCGGTCTTGAACGGCGTGGTCCTGGTGACCCATTTCAATCAACTGCGCGCGCTCGGAATGGACCTCGGCCGTGTGGTCATCGAGGGGGCCGAGCGGAGATTGAGGCCGGTCTTGATGACCGCGAGCATCGCGGCTTGCGGGCTCGTGCCGTTGCTTTACGCGAGCGGTCCGGGATCCGAGATCCAGCGCCCGCTCGCCATCGTCGTGATCGGCGGGCTGGTGACCGCGACCCTCCTCACGCTCTTGCTCCTGCCGAGCCTCTACCGGCGCTTCGGCGCCCGGTGGCAATGAGGATGAGCGAGTGTGTCCTGGTGTTGGTCGCGCCCCCGAGTCTCGAGGCGGCCCTGGTCGACTGGCTGCTCGAGCGGGTCCCGGCCTTCAGCAGCTTCCCAATCGCCGGCCACGGATCGGCGCATGCCGAGCTCAGCCTCTCGGAGCAGGTCGAAGGGCGGCAAGCCCAGGTGCTTTTCTGGGTCCAACTGACGCACGCCGAAGCCACTCGAGTTACGCAGGAGATCTCGGCGCGGTTCAATCACGTCGAGCTTCACTACTGGATGCTTCCGGTCCTGGCCTCGGGTCGCACCGGCTCGGCGCCAAGCGGTGGATAACTGCCATGCGCACCGAGGCGAAGCCCGGCACATGCACGACCTTCGTGCGGGTTGCGATGAAGCGGCACTGCTTTCTCGGCTTCTCAAAACAGAGTGAGCTGCGGGCCGGGCGCGCCCGGAGGCTTGAATTTCGAGGTATCCAAGGCGCGCGCCGAGCGCGTGAGCCCGTGGCGTTTGCAGGCAAGCTCGAAACGATGGCGGATGACTTCGGCATAGATCCCGGTACCTCGCATGCGCGTGCCGAAATGGGGATCGTTCTCTTGCCCGCCGCGCATGTCGCGCACGCGATTCATGATGCGCGCGGCCTTCAACGGTTCGTGGACCTGCAGCCACTCCTCGAACAAATTCTTTACCTCATGCGGCAAGCGCAACAACACGTAACCGGCATAGCGCGCACCGGCGTTCGAGGCCGCTTCGAGTATCGATTCCATTTCCGCATCGTTCAGCGCCGGGACCACCGGGGCAAAAAGCACCCCTGCCGGGATCCCGGCGGCGCTCAAGCGCTCGACGGTCTCCAGGCGCCGTTGCGGTGCGGTCGCGCGCGGTTCCATGCGGCGCGCCAAGGCCCGATCCAGCGTCGTAATCGAAACATAGGCCTCGATCAAATTCTCGCGTGCCATTAATGCGAGCAGGTCTAAATCGCGCTCGACCAACGACGATTTGGTCACGATGCTCAGGGGATGGCGGGATTCCCACAAAACCTCGATGATCCGCCGGGTGATCCCGAAGCTGCGCTCGATCGGCTGGTAGGGATCGGTATTCGTGCCGAGCGCGATGTGGCGGCACACATAGCCGGGCTTGGCCAACTCATTTATCAACAGCTCCGCAGCATTCGGTTTTGCGAACAAGCGGCTCTCGAAGTCGAGCCCCGGCGATAGGTCCAGATAAGCATGCGTCGGCCGCGCGTAACAGTAGATGCAGCCATGTTCGCAGCCGCGATAAGGATTGATCGAACGCTCGAACGGCAGGTCGGGAGATTGGTTATAAGAGATGATCGAGCGTGCATGCTCTTCGGTCACGGTGGTCCGCAACGGCGGAGGAACCGCATCGCCGTCCGTCCATCCGTCATCGAAGGCGGCGCGGGTCTCCGTGAGGAACCGAATAGGGGTATTCGCTTGCGCACCCCTACCCTTCGCGCCGCGCGGCTTCCGAAAGGTCATAATTGCCGGGCGAGGATCACTTTTGCCCTCCTAGCGGATATTACCCTTTGGCGCCGACAGCCCTCAGGTCGCCCATCTGCTACGGGGTCATGGGGTTGGTGGGAGCGGGCGCCGTGGCGGGCGGTGCTTGCGGCGGCGTGGCCGGCGCGAATGCCGCCGCGTCTTGGCTGCTCTTCCGCTCCTCCCGTTCCTTCTCTTCCTTGCCCGCTAGTGATGAGCGTAGCTTGAGGCCGGTCTTCAGCACCTCGAACCAGAAGGGTGCGCCGAGGCTGAGCAATAGCACGCTCAGCAGGATCCCGGGCCGGCGGAGCGTCTCCGACAGCACCCCAGGCCGGAACCGCTGGGTAGCTACCAGGAGGTTGTCGGATTCAGTCACTGCGGTTCGCAGCTCGATCGTCGGGAGTGGAGGTTTGACCGCTCCCCACACGACGAGGTACTGGCCTTTCTTGCGGGTCGGCGTCAGCCACGACCCGAGATCGCAAGGCTGGACGTCGGCTCGGAGCGGCGCCCCGGATGCATTGATGGCATCGCGGACTGCGCCTAGGGTGTTTCCACTCACTGAAATCGCTTTGTCGGCAACGGTTAGGATGGGTGGGTTCTGTGAGGTGAGTTCTGTCGTCTCCGTGCACAATGTGGAAACGTTATGCTCTATCCACCACTCAGGCGGGATGATGGCTAGTTGCGGGTTCTGCAGCTCCGCCAACTGCTGCTTGATCTTCTCCTTCTCAATCTGGAGTGAGAACTGCTCCGTTTCCTTGGCTTCGACCGCGGCGCCGCCCTCTATACTGTCTTCTCCCCCCGTGGTCGTGGCTGGCTCCACTTGCTTCTGGGCAATCTCTTTGCCGCGGTCGACCAATGATGCACGGAAGGTATCGTCGACGGACAGGCGCTCGAGTAGATCGAGGGAGTCGAGCGGGAGGCCAAGGGCGACGATGGCGGCGCCGAGGATGGTGAGCACCCGAGTGTGCTGCGCGAAGGTTTGCGAGACCCGATCCATGCTTTCGTCGAACCACGCGTTCACCTTTCCGACGAACTCCGTCGCCGTACCGACGACGTCGTTGGCGGCGGCGTCGATGATCGCCCGGGTTTGTCGGATGTGCGTGGCCAGCCACGGCGCGTTCCGCTCCAACTCCAGAGACCGTTTCCGGATGCCGCTCAGTAATGCCGCAGGGTCGGCGCCGATGGCCTGCTTGAGCTTCTGCTTTGCTGCTGTCGCTGCGGCCTCTCTTTCGGCGTCGGTATCCCCCGCGAATGCTCTGGCGGGCAGGCCGTCTGCGGCCAGCTCGGCGAGCAGGCGGATGAGCTCCTCCCGCTGGATCACGCCTCCGAGCCGCTGGTCAAGACCCCAGCCGCGCCACCCGTCGCGGACCCGCCGCAACAAGGGGCCAAACATGCTCTCGGGCTCGGCCACCAGCCGGTGTTTGAGCACGCTCTCCGCAATCGCCTGCGCATGCGGTTCCAGCAAGGGATCGACCTGCGTAATGAGCTGCACCACGCCGTTGCGCAGATTGCGGCCACGAAGGTTACAGAAGCGGATAAAGGCTTGCGTGATGGCCGTGACCACGGTGCTAGCCAGCAGCATCACGACCGAAAACCCGACGACCACGTCGATGTATCTCAATACGTCGATCCCCATGACCTCCTCTCGGCGCTGAAGCTGCGAACACGGTAGGGGATTCAATGCGCTTTTGCAACGGGCTGCGCAGTAGGGTTAAATGGCCGCCGCGCCCCCACTGAGGTAGCTCTACATGGCCCAGCCGATTCTGCCCCTCCTCTCGACCCCCTGCTGGCAGGTGCTTGCCCGGCATTGGCAAGCGCTCGCCCCATTACACATGCGTGATCTTTTTCGAGACGATGCGAACCGCTTTGCGCGGTTTTCCATCGAGGCGGGGCCGCTCTGGCTCGATTACTCGAAGAACCGAATCACCACCGACACCCTCTCCCACCTCACGGCGCTGGCACGGGAGGCCGGCGTGCCGGAGGCCATCGAAAGGATGTTTCTAGGCGAGCACATCAATACCACGGAACAACGCGCGGTATTACATACCGCCCTGCGCAACCGCTCCGATACGCCCGTTTACGTGGACGGCGAAGACGTCATGCCAGGCGTCCGTGCGGTGCTCGGCAAGATGCGGCGATTGGCCGAGGCAATCCATGCGGGTGAATACCGTGGCCACAGTGGCAGGCCGATCACCGACATCGTCAACATCGGGATCGGTGGCTCGCACCTCGGCCCGCTCATGGCGACGCGTGCGCTAAGACCCTACCGAAAAGGCGAGATGCGCGTACACTTTGTTTCCAACATCGATGCGGCCGATCTCGGCGGGGTCCTGGAGCAGCTCGATCCGGGCTCGACTCTATTCATCATCGCCTCCAAGACCTTCACGACACTCGAAACCCTCGCCAACGCCGAGGCCGCCAAGCGCTGGTTCATCGATCGGGCCCGGGATTTGGCGGCGGTCGGACGCCACTTCGTCGCCGTCTCGGCCAATCTCGAGGCCACACATCGCTTCGGGATCGATGACGATAAGGTGTTCGAGATTTGGGACTGGGTCGGCGGACGCTATTCGCTTTGGTCGGCAATCGGACTGCCGATCGCCTTTTACATCGGCATGGATGCGTTCGAAGCGGTCCTCGAAGGCGCTCACCGAATGGACCGGCATTTCCGAACGGCGCCGCTCGAGAGTAATCTGCCCGTGGTTCTCGCCTTACTCGACATCTGGTACGTCAATTTCTTTGCGTCCCAGAGCCATGCCATCGTGCCGTACGACCACCACCTCGAATACTTTCCGGCCTACCTGCAGCAACTGGCGATGGAGAGCAACGGTAAATCCGTCACCTCCGACGGCGAGCCGGTCGGGTACAGTACGGCGCCCGTGCTCTGGGGTGCTCCCGGGACGAACGGCCAGCACGCTTTTTTTCAGCTTCTGCACCAAGGCACCGCGTTCGTGCCGGTCGATTTCTTGGTTCCTTTGCACAGTCATTACCGTATCGGCCGGCAGCACGAGCTTTTATTCGCGAACTGCGCCGCTCAGTCCGAAGCCTTGATGCGCGGCAAGAGCGAGGAGGAGGCGCGCGCCGAGCTGGCGACGGCCGGCCTTACCCAGCACGCCGTTGAGCACCTGCTGCCACACAAGGTATTCCCCGGGAACAAGCCGAGCAACACCTTGGTGTACGACCAATTGACTCCCGAGACGCTGGGGGCCCTGATCGCCGCCTATGAGCATAAGACCTTCGTCGAAGGCGTAATATGGAGAATCAATTCCTTCGATCAATGGGGAGTCGAGCTCGGTAAACAACTCGCCACGCGGATCGCGGCTGAGTTGGAAAACGGAGCGATCGGAGCCAAACACGACAGTTCAACCCGCGGGCTCATGCAGCGCTTCATCCATGCCCGTCACGGTGATCCGATTCCGCAGAGTTTCTAACCCGCATCGTGTAATCCCGCGCGTGCCGATAGGAACGCTTCGGGCACGGTGGCCAGCGCGAGCACGGCGGAGGAAAGGATTAAGGAACCTCTGCAACAGACCACGATCTGATCGGTAGGCATACCGAAATCACATTTTCAGCAGTACGTTCCCTCGCAAGCGAAAAGGACGTTTAAATTCCAATACCCATTCCTTAATTTCCTGCAGGGGGAAGGTCTGCTTTTGATAGGCTATCCTCTGCTAACCAGAAATACCCTATTGGACGCTTCTTGGTATCAATCCCAGCACTAGCAGACGATAAATGCCCAGCCTATTTTTGAGTTATGCGCGCCCGGACCTTAAGCCTGTGCTGAGCATTGAGCGGGGGTTACGTGCGGCTCACGTTTCCGTCTGGCGGGATCAAGACAAGCTCTATGGTGGCCAGCGCTGGCCCAAGGCCCTGGGCGAGGCCATTGCGGCTCAGGATTACCTGCTCCTCTGTTGGTCGAAAAGCGCGGCAGCCTCTCCCT
>JBOIDM010000303.1:0-8245 GCA_050740575.1 Gammaproteobacteria bacterium | reverse complement strand
AGCATGGGATCGGGCGGCTCGATATCGTCGAGAACCGCTACGTCGGCATGAAGTCACGCGGCTGTTACGAGACGCCGGGCGGGACGATTTTGCTCAAGGCGCACCGCGCGATCGAATCGCTCACGCTTGACCGCGAGGTGGCACATCTCAAGGACGATCTGATGCCTCGCTATGCCGCGTTGATCTACAACGGCTATTGGTGGAGCCCCGAGCGCCGCATGCTGCAGGAATTAATTGACGCGGCGCAGGCGCACGTAAACGGTAGCGTGCGTTTGAAGCTGTATAAAGGCGCGGTTATGGTGGCGGGCCGGAAATCGGATACGGACAGCCTCTTCGACACCGCTATCGCGACCTTCGAAGACGATGCCGGGGCCTATGATCAGAAAGACGCCGGTGGTTTCATAAAATTAAATGCCCTGCGGATGCGTATAGCAGGCCAACGTTCGAATACCACGTAAACCTTTTCAGTCAGGATGGTAGCCCTATGCGATGCCCAAAATGTAACAATCAGCTGTCCCCGCTTAAAGTCTGGCTTATCTCTCGTTGGTCACCCTTGCGCTGCGATCGTTGCGGAACGAGCTTAACGCGACCGATCAACAGGCAATTTTTTATCATCTCGGTTCTCTTGTTTTCGGGGATCTTCTTATTCATAGCGACTCCATTGTTCTTAATCGGCTGGCTCATCGCTGTAATGCTTGTCGATGCCTACACTGTCCGGCTCGTTCCCGACGACAAGCTGGAGCTATAACGCGTAAGGCCGACTGACAGGGCGGATGCACGAAGGACACTCCGCCGCAGGAACGAGGCGATCGAAATCCCCCCGCGTCCGACCGTACGCATCCCGGCGGGCGGCACCGTCCCGTCCGCCGGTTGGACAACTTCCTAGAAGCCGTGCTTGGGCTATTTACAAATCCCTTGGCAATCCGCACCGCCTTTCTGCGGATCGCAGGTATCGCTGGGATCATCAATACAGGTTTGGCCTGCAGGACATTGCTTCCCCGTGATACCGCCGCATACTTGCGCTTCGGGTTCCTTCTTTCCACATGCGCTCAATAACATCACCAATAACAGGCCGTAGATGAATCTTTGCATGGTGCTCACCTCGCTTGTGTTTCTGCAGCAATCGAGACTATGTATCGGAAACGAGTCGCATCTTGCGGGTCGCTGCCCAGATTTTTGGTAGGCTTGTAATCCATGTTTACATGTTTACTTTAGACCGTGTCGTGAAAAATTGCACGGCCTTTCTGGGATCTCCGCGGCAAGATTCTGAACCGCTCTGTGCATCTATACCTGTCCGCGCTTGTTTGTGAGCGAGCGGCGCCAGCGGGGTAGCTTGTCTTTGTTTAAGTACGACCGCGGCCAGATCCCGAAATAATCGAGGTCCTCGTCGATTCCATCGACGACCTCGTAATTGCGATAGGCTTCTCGCCCTACCCAAGCATAGACGGTGTGCTCGTTGTTGAGCTCGATTTTTCCGCGCTTCCACCGGTAATGAAACAAGAAGATCTCGAACTTACCGCCATAAAAGCTGTCCTGAACCGGGCCGAGCTTGCGCAGGGGTACGAGCCGATGATCTGGGCCTAGCTCCTCCCTTAACTCTCGTATGGAGCACGCCTCCGGCGTTTCATCGGACTCGATATGACCGGCCGGGAATCCCCATAGTCCTGGACCGAGGCTTAGCTGCAGGGAGCGCTTGAGAAGCAGAATTTCCTTGCGATCGTTTTCGAGGATGTTAATAGCAAAGCGGGTGTATTCCATCGGCTAGGTTGACGGGCAGTAACGTTCGGGGCGAAGAATGCCAAGCATCGCACGGTATATCATAGTGCATTGATTCGACAGAAACGAACCGCCCCATCGAGCTCGTGTTATTCTAAGTCATGTCGTCTGTATCCTATGATCGATTGTTCACGGAGATCGAAACTCTGGTGATGCATCACTCGCCGAGTGGAGTGGAAGGCGAGATCGATGAATTTCTGCATTACAGGTTGCGGGCGTGTGGCCACGAAGTGGTCCAAGACCCGGCGGGTAACATTATCGTTAAGGTGTCGGGACGCAATGAGGGCGCGATCGCCGTCACCGCGCACAAGGATGAAATCGGAGCGATCGTGAAAACGGTGCGCGCCGACGGGCGCGTCGAAATACGCGCCTTGGGAGGGGCCTTCCCGTGGGTTTACGGGGAAGGCGTCGTGGACTTACTCGGGGACGCCTCTGTTGTAAGCGGGATACTTTCGTTCGGTTCCCGCCATGTTTCGCACGAATCGCCGCAGAAGGCAAAACAAGATGAGGCGCCGTTGCGTTGGCAAGATGTCTGGGTGGAAACCAAATGCGGCGCGCGTGAACTGCGCGAGGCGGGGGTTCGGCCCGGGACGCGCATGGTGGTGGGGAAACACCGCAAACGGCCGTTCCGGATCAAGGACTATATCGCCAGTTATACACTGGACAACAAGGCGTCGATCGCAATTTTGTTGGTACTGGCGGAGCAATTGCGGGAGTGCGGGCGCGACGTCTATCTTGTGGCTTCCGCTAAGGAAGAGGTCGGCGCGATGGGCGCGCTTTACTTCACGCAACGACAGCCGCTCGATGCGCTCATAGCACTTGAGATCTGTCCCTTGGCGCCCGAGTACCCGATCGAGGATGGGATCGCCCCGGTGTTACTCTCTCAAGTTGGGTACGGACTCTACGACGAAAGCCTCAATAGGGATCTGCGGCAAGCCGCGGCAAGGAGTAACGTGCCGCTGCAGCTCGCCGCTATCAGCGGATTCGGTAGCGATGCGTCGCTCGCCATGAAATTCGGTCATATCGGACGCGCCGCTTGCCTAGGATTTCCGACGCAGAACACGCACGGATATGAGATTGCGCACCTGGGCGCGATGGCCAATTGCATCGAAGTACTCGCCGCTTTTTGCGCGGGGACCCCGTAGATCGCGCCCTCGGGTGGGCGAGCACGGCATCGCCGTGCCTAGGAAGAGCTATGCGCCTGCATTACCGTTGGTGTGGCCATCGATGCGACCGCGCTTAATAGCCCACGTGAGGAGGCTCGCGCAGGATGTCCGGTTTCGATTTTGACTTGTTTGTCATCGGCGCCGGTTCCGGGGGTGTACGCGCGGCGCGCACCGCCGCTGATCTCGGCGTGCGCGTTGCGATCGCCGAGGCACGGGAACTCGGTGGCACATGCGTTAATTTGGGCTGTGTTCCAAAGAAGTACCTGGTCTATGGATCCCATTACCGCGATGACCTGAGCGAAGCCCCCCCGTATGGCTGGAGCGTACAGAGGCCGGCTTTCCATTGGAGCCGGTTGATCGCCAATAAGGACGCGCAACTCGCTAGGCTACGACAACACTATGAACGCCTATTACGCGCGGCGGGCGTGGTGATAATCCAGGGGCGTGCCCGATTGGTGGATGCGCATACGGTCGCGGTCAATGACGCGCGCTATAGGGCGCGTTTCATTCTCATTGCGACGGGGAGCCGGCCGATACGCCCGGACATTCCCGGTCGGGAGCTTACGCTTAGTTCCGACGAAGTTTTCTCGCTCCCGCGCTTTCCCCAACGCATCGTGATCGTCGGCGGCGGTTACATCGCAATCGAATTCGCGGGTATCTTCAATGGGATGGGCGCACATACCACACTTATTCATCGGGGACCCCTGATTCTGGGGGGCTTCGATGACGATGCACGCGGTTTTTTGGCGGAACAGATGCAAAAAAAGGGAGTTGTGTTCAGATTCAATACCGAAGTGAATGCACTCACGCCGATCCCGGCTGGTTCGCGCGTGTCTCTAAGCACTGGTGAGGAGCTCGATGCGGATCTTGTGATGTATGCGATCGGACGCGTCCCGCAGGTAAGCGACCTTGGCCTCGACGCCCTGGGTATCGCCAAGACCGAAAGGGGCGCCATCGCGGTAAACGATGAGTATCGATCCTCGGTCCCATCGGTTTATGCCATCGGCGATGTCATTGATCGTGTTCGCTTGACGCCGGTAGCCATCGCCGAGGGCATGGCGGTGAGCCGTTGCCTCTTCGGAGACGCGAGGCACGGGGTCGATTACGACAATATCCCGACCGCCGTGTTCAGTCAACCGGAGCTTGCCACCGTCGGCCTCACGGAGGCGAGCGCTGGCGCGCGTTTTGGTCAGATCGAAGTCTATAAGACGCGGTTTACACCCCTGAAATACACTCTCTCCGGGCGTGACGAGCAGGCTTTCTTGAAGCTTATTGTCGCCGCGTGCAACGGTCGGGTGGCCGGCGCTCATCTGGTGGGTCCGGAGGCGGCCGAAGTCATCCAAGGCATGGCCATCGCACTAAAGGCCGGGGCGACCAAGGCTATGTTCGACGCCACTTTGGGCATACATCCCACGCTGGCGGAGGAATTCGTGACCCTGCGCCGGCTGGAAGCATAGCTTCATGTTCGTGTTTCAATTTCTAAACTCGCGTATAAATAACAACTTATCGTATAGAAGGGCAGTTTCGCAAGTGCGTGTCCTGGAGCAATAAGCAAATATTTTTTTATCCAGGCGCGGATGGGGTTGCTTTCCTGCTTATAGGGACTAAAATAGGCTGTGTTTAACATCAGTCGGACGATATTACCATGGAAAAACTTACCTCGCGTCAAGCTCAAATCCTGAAGATGATCCGTAGATTCATGGAGTCTAAAGGGTTTCCACCCACGCGCGCCGAGATCGCGGACAAGCTTGGCTTTCGCTCTCCTAACGCGGCCGAGGACCACCTAAGGGCGCTCGAGCGCAAAGGAGCGATTCGGCTTCTACCCGGGGCCTCGCGCGGCATCCAGGTATTAACCGAAGGGCCGGCCGGGATCCCGGTTGTTAGCCGGGTTACCGCAGGCGTCCCCCTCCTCGCCGAGGAAAACATCGAAAGCCACTACGCCATAGACCCAGAAATATTCGAACCCGCGGCCGATTTCTTCCTGCGGGTGCGAGGTTTAAGCATGCGGGACGCCGGGATCCAGAACGGCGATCTCCTGGCGGTCCATGCCACACCCGAGGCCGCGAGCGGGCAGATCGTGGTGGCCCGCCTGGGAGAAGAGATTACCGTCAAACGCTTCCGCCGCCGCGGTAACCAGGTACGGCTACTCCCCGAGAATCCAGAGTTCACGCCCATCGAGGTCGATATGCGCGAGCACTCCCTGATCATCGAGGGAATCGTCGTCGGGGTCTTGAGAACGCACCTCGGGAGCATGGGGCGAGCGTAGATCGCGTCCGCTCGATGATGATCTCCTATCAAAAGTGCGCCCTTGAAGAAGGGCTCCTGACAGGACCCCTGTGCTGCCACTTGCCAATAACGATTTACGCCCTGACCGCGGACTGGGCGAGCATCGACGGTAGGACATCGCCGGATACGGGCCGGCTGATGATATATCCTTGAACATAGGAACAGTTTCTTCGCCGAAGGAATTCGATTTGTGCGTTGGTTTCGACGCCCTCGGCCACCACCGGGATTTTAAGATTCTCGGCCATAGCCAGTATAGCGGAAACGATGGCAGCGTCTTTCGGATCCACGGTGATATGGCGAATGAAACTGGTGTCAATCTTGAGCTTATCGACAGGCAGTTGTCTGAGGTAACTTAATGACGAATAGCCGGTACCGAAGTCGTCGAGAGCCACTTGGATACCCAATTCCTTGAGCGCCGGAAGGGTCTTGAAGATAGACTGTTCGGCTCGGAGTATTGAGGTCTCCGTGAGCTCGATTTCCACCGCTTCCGGAGGCAGTCCGGATTTGTTTAAGGCGGATTGAAGCAAGCCCACAAGATCTTGGCGGATGAACTGTGCACCCGATACGTTGATGGCAACGGTCAATCCGTGATGACCGGCCGCCCGCCAGGCGCCCGCTTGCCGACAAGCGGTGTGGATGATCCATTCCCCGATAGAAACGATGAGCCCGGTCTCTTCAGCCAACGGTATGAAACGTTCCGGCCCGATCAAGCCATCGTGCGGATGATGCCATCGCAGCAGCGCCTCGGCGGCTACAATCCGTCCGCTTTTCAGTTCCATCTGCGGTTGATAAACCAATTGCAACTCGTTCCGCTCGATGGCTTTCCGTAATGCGTTTTCAAGCACATGGCGCTTGACGGCCGCAACGTTCATGGCCTCGCGATAGAATTGATAGGTATTCTTCCCTAGTTCCTTGGCATGATACATCGCCATGTCGGCATTCTTGATGAGCGTATCGGCGTCCATGCCGTCATTCGGATAAATGGTAATCCCGATGCTGGCCCCGACATGTAATTCGGTATTGCCGTGAACAAACGGGGTTTCCACGGCCTTGATCACGCGCTCGGCGACCGTCGAGGCCTCGATAGGTAGACTGATGCTCGGTAACAAGATAGTGAATTCGTCTCCGCCTAAGCGTGCCACGGTCTGGCCCTCGGCCGGGTTCGGGAACTGCCGGCCGACGTAGTCGTCCGCGCGCACGCAGTTTAACAGCCGTTCGGAAAGCTCGCGCAGTACCACATCGCCGGCTTGATGGCCAAGAGTGTCGTTGACGCGTTTGAAGTCATCGAGGTCTAGAAACAATAACGCCAGCGATTGTTCGCGGCGGCGCGCATGGGCCAGGGCGTGTTTCAGGTATTCGCTGAACATGCGCCGGTTCGGCAAGCGCGTTAGGCTATCGTGATACGCGAAGTAACGAATTTTCTCACCCGATTGCTTTAAGTCCCGCCCCACGTTGCTGATTAACTCCGCGATCTCACCAAGCTCATCCTTGCTTCGAACATCAATCGCAACCGGTTGATTTCCTTTTCCAAGCTGTTCCGTGGCTTGTTTGAGTGCCTGCACCGGACGCGTTAGGAAGGCTCGCAGCACCATCGAACCAAGCCCGATGAAGACCGCGATCGACGCCAATCCGAGCAGCATGGCCCGCGGGGCGAACGCCGGTAGAGGAGATGCTACCGCCGTTGCGGGAAGACCGAAGAACGCAAACAACTCGGTGTGCAATTGGCGGCCCGCGAACCACCACGTTTGTCCCTGTTCCTTGAGGTTGATGGTCTGTCGCCGCGAAGCGATGCGTCGCAGATCAGGGGCCTCAAAAACGCCTAAAATGGCGCCGCTCGATTGGGGTACTTGCAAAAGCGCATGACCGGACCAGTCGGTAATAAGCAGTTGCGAAAACGCGCTCAGCGATTCATCCACCTCGATTTCGCTCAGGCTATTCAGACTGACTACCACCACGAAATAGCCCGGCGACCGGCTCGCGACGGGCCGATTACGGTCGTTAACAGCAATGCGTTTTGAAATCCACAATGCCCGCGTTTTTTTGCTATCGACAGGTATCAGCATACTGAATTCGTCCGCCTCGTGCCTTAGCATGGCCGCGATTGCCGGCTGGGAGGTATACCTTTTGCGCTCGGGCTCTTGACGGGAACGCACCTGGACCTTGCCTTTTTCGCCGATGAGCATGAGATCGAGGTAACCCGCTCGGGTTTGTTGTGTGATGCGAAACGATCGTTGGATTTCTGAATACAGCGTTTGTGGCCCGCTTTCCGCAGCGTCGTCATGCAGACGAGCCAGGGCCGTGAGGTCCCCGCGTACGCCGCGCAAAAGCCAGTGGAAGCGTGACGCCACCGCCTCGATAGGTCCGAGCAGGCGCGCCGCGATTGCATGCTCCCTCGCCTGCTCCAGCTCCTTCGCCGTGATCGTCGCCAACAGCGCCAGCGGCACGACCACTAAAGGCAGCAGCGCCAGGAGAATTTTCGCTTGTAGCTTCAAGGCATTTCCCAATGGTTTTGAAGAATATCGGCGCCTGGATCACAAACCCTCACCGTCGGCGAAACCAGGGCCAGAGACGGATGACATAGTAAGCTGGGCGCCATTCATAATTTGGTCGAAAGCCAGATTATGTGATTTAGCTCACGCCTTTCGACCGCGCCAGCCGGGCCGCCCTGCGAATTGCGCCACCCGAGGTTCTGGTTTACTCTTTCTCGCTTGATAGCGGTAAGGCAAGAGCGTTTTACAATCGGGGCGAGAGACGCTCGATGCATTCCTAGAGGGGGCGCCCTATAAACCCCACAGCGCAAAAATTGTCCCTTGCCCATTACAATGAGCCTAGCCGGAGAGGTGTCCGAGCGGTCGAAGGAGCACGCCTGGAAAGTGTGTGTATGCCCAAAAGGTGTACCGTGGGTTCGAATCCCACCCTCTCCGCCAACCCCACTCTACCAGGAACTTTTGCAGACTGCATGATGATACTGAGAGCATGGTGGCGCGTGCCGGTACCCCCGCGACGCGAGGTTGTGA
>JBOIDM010000302.1:0-5620 GCA_050740575.1 Gammaproteobacteria bacterium | reverse complement strand
GGTAGGCGTCGTCCTGCATGCTCTCGGCCCAATAGTCCATCAGGTGCTGGTAGATGTCGTAGGCATCGAGCAGCGGCGCCTGACGGAACGCGCCCAGCAGGTCCTCGGCGATGGTCTCGATCAGATTCTTTGGATGGCCGTCCTTGCCGAAGCCGGTGAGGCGCGGCGTCGTGGCCTTGCGCCAGTCGGCGAAGACCTTCGTCGCCTGTTGCTGAAAGGTGGAGAACTCGGCGTGGCCGAGGATGGCGGGCTTCACCTCGGCGAGCGCCGGCTTCAGACGCGCGTAGCCGGGGCGGCCGGCGGACTCGAACAGCACGCCGCGCACGCTAGGGAGCACCTTCCAGTACGCGCCGAGCGCGTCCAGATCGCGCTCCGGGATGCCGCCGCGCAGGTGGCCGTCGATGTCCTGAAGGTCCTCGGGCTCGGTGCTGTCGATGTAGCGCGGCAGGTTGAGATTGAAGTCGTTCTTCGGATCGGCGATCTCTTCCAGAGCCACCCTGCTTGCATAACGGGGGACGTCGGCCTGCCGGGTGAAGGTGTCCACGATCTTGTGGATGTCCTGCTCGCTCAGCCGGTTCTTCGGGCCGTCCTTCCTGAACCCCTTGGAGGCGTCGAGCATGAACACCCCCTTGCGCCCGGCGGCGTTCTCCTTGTCGAGCACCACGATGCAGGCGGGGATGCCGGTGCCATAGAAGAGGTTGGCGGGCAGCCCGATGATGCCCTTGAGGTAGCCGGAGCGAACGAGCTGCTGGCGGATCACGGCCTCCGCGCCGCCGCGGAACAGAACGCCATGGGGCAGGATGCAGGCGCCTTTGCCCGCGCCTTTCATCGAGCGGACGATGTGCAGGAGGTAGGCGTAGTCGCCCTGCTTGGCGGGCGGCTCGCCCCAGGCGAAGCGCTGGAACGGGTCCTTCGACGGAATGAGTCCGGTCGTCCAGGTCTTGTCGGAGAACGGCGGATTGGCGACGACGTAGTCGTAGGTGCGGAGCTGCTCGCCGTCCTTGAACTTGGGCGCGGCCAGGGTGTTGCCCGACACGATGTTGGCCGTGGGGAAGTCGTGCAGGATTGTGTTCATGCGGGCGAGGCCCGCCGTGGTCACGTCCTTCTCCTGCCCTTCGAGCGTGATGTGCTTGCCCGACTCGGCGGCCACCTTGAGGAGCAGCGAGCCCGAGCCGCAGGTCGGGTCATACGCGGTGGTGGAGGCCTTCGTGTTCTGCGGCGAGATCCCGATCACCTTGGCGATGACGCGACTGACCTCGGCGGGGGTGTAGAACTGCCCCTTGCTCTTGCCGCTCTCGGTGGCGAAGTGCCGCATCAGGTACTCGTAGGCATCGCCGAGGATGTCGTCGTGCTCGGCGCGGTTCTGCGAGAAATCGAGCTGCGGGCTGGCGAAGATGTTGATGAGGTTCGTCAGCCGCTCGACCTTTGCCTGCCCCTCGCCGAGCTTGTTGGAGTCGTTGAAGTCGGGAAAGTCGCTGCGGGCCAACCGGGCATTGGCCTGCACGAGCGGCGCGATGACCTGTGTGTTGATCTTGTCGCCGATATCGCTCTTGCCGCGGAGGTCGAGCATGTCCTTGAAGCTCGCGCCATTGGGGATCGCGACCGATGGGGCGAAGTCGGTGCTGTTGCCATACTTGTCGCTGACGTACTTGATGAACAGCATGAACAGGACGTAGTCCTTGTACTGGCTGGCGTCCATGCCGCCGCGCAGCTCGTCGCAGGAGGCCCAGAGCGAGGAGTAGAGATCGGATTTCTTGAGGGCCATGTTCTTCTATCTGTCTCTCAAGTAATGCCTGAGACAATCTATGTGTGGCATAAAGATCGATCGCTGAATCTGACTTTCTCACGCTACCGATGAAAAACGGCAACTTGAGGTTTTCCAGCCATCGCACTTCATGTTCCAGATATTTGACTTTTCGATCCGCAGCCGACTTGAATTGCACATAGAACGAGTTTCCGCGATGAGGAAGTCATTTGGTCCTTCATGTAATAAGGTGGCGACAGCATCAATTCCAACGTCTTCGGGCCTTGGTACCGTTGCAACCGCCGCTACACACTTCAACAGGAGTATCCCCAGTTCCTCATTCAAGTCACCACTGCGGAAATCTTTATGCCGTCTCCCAGCCATGTTTGTATTTCCTCATACTACTTCCTCTAGCCGCCCAACGGACAGAACTAAGCTGCGCCCGCCACGAAGGCCTAAAAAAGCGAGCAGCGGTCTCGGGCGTCGGCTTGAGTGACGGGTTAGGCGTTTTTGGGCATTCCCTATGGGCTAGCCATCCTATATTGCTTCGTGCGCGACAATCTCACCGGCTGTGATCTGGGGCGGGTTTGGAAGCAAGGAGGCCAAATTCTGCTGCACCCAGTCCGCAGCTCTCCTGTTTGATTCCTCAGCCCCAGCTTGGTCCTGAAAGACGCTGGTTGAGATCATCACGCCGCCCCCAGCGTCAACCCAGTAGTAAGCGACGAACCCTGGGACCTGGCTGACGAGCGGCACAAAGCCTTCATTCACCCGCCGCGCCGCCTCACTAGGATTGGTCACACCCTCGTACCGTCGTATCGTTGCATACATATCACATCCTCCTTTCTCAGTGTTGGCCTAACGTGGAGCTAACCGGCAGCCGGAGCGCCGAAGGCGCGGAGGGAACCCAACGGCGGCGCGCAGCGCCGCTGTTGGGCTGTCCGGTTGAGCGCAGGGTGGGAGCGATCGGTGGCTCATCTGCCAGCTCCTCAACCTTGGACTGGTGCTCGAACTCGAGTCCCTGGAGTTCGAGCGCAAGATTTTCGAGATCGGGGAATAAACTAGCCCGGTTGATACCAAGGAGCGCCAATGCTTGGCGCAGGCCCTCCTTCGCAACTGATGGAATTCGGACTTTCACCAAGAACGAGGGTGACGCCTCTGCCTGGTCCAGCGGGTCTCCGCGTCCGTGGAGAGTGAAGGAGGACTGCTGTACCAGGTGACGAAGATCTGCCTCCTCTGTCAAGACTGCCAGAATGCGAGTGTCCGATCGCTCATTGTCGCGCCTGAACGCCTGAACTCCGAGAAGACCTACCGTTCGACTTTGGGGCATACAAATCGACGCGGTCTTTGCCTCAACTGAATTTAGCCGAGTCGGAGAGAGCGCCCACAAGGCGGCGTCGGTGTCGTCGGGCTTCTCGGTGGCAAAGTAGAGGGCAACCAGGGGGGATTGGCTCCAGTCCAGCAGCCGCGTGGGGAGACGATAGTGCTGCATCAAGAACAACCACCCAAGGGCATCAGAGTTGTCAGGAACCTCGCCTCGGCGCGCCTTGGCCATGAGACGAAAGCGAGCGTTGAGGTTGACCTCCTTACTGGCGAATCCCAAGCGGTAAAGGCTGGGATGCAAACTCCAATCAGCCTGCCGTTGGCCTCGCCACCAGGGCCGAGTATTGTCGAAAGACCGAGAGGCGGCGACCACGGCCGCCGTGAACGTCGGAATGTCCACCGCCAAGTACTCAATGATTGCCGACTGGGAGGGCGAGTTCATAGGTCGTGCAGGTCGCTTCCTAACTAGAATTCGACCCCGTTTATACATATAGAAACAGTTTATACTTTTGTGAACTTGTTTATATACATAGTAACCTTATCGCGAGCGCGTTTATAGATATATCAACCCCGCCTCACGCCTGGTTGCTCATGACGAATCGGATGATGCTCCAAAGCTTTGCTTGCGGTTACCATTGGCCGCCAGCCGTTTTGACCTTGTCCTTGAGATCAACCTTGCTATAGTGGATCTTGATGAGCGAGATTGATTACCGGCGAACCACGACTGAAGAGCATCTTTCCGCACGTTGCCAAAGGCTTAGTACTGCGCAATTCAAAAAACAATCCCTTGTATCTTTTATGTTTCTGCGCGTCCAACATCAATGGTGTAAAAGTCGCAGCGAAAATCGCTCAGGATCTATTGAAATTGTAGGCCGAACCCTAAAGCGACTTTATTATGGCGACAACATCGAGAATCGAGTGGACTGAGAAGACCTGGAATCCCGTCACCGGCTGCGTGAAAGTGAGCGCCGGGTGCAAGCATTGCTACGCCGAGCGAATGGCCAAGCGCCTGTACGCAATGGGAGTGGAGCGCTACAGGCATGCGTTTAAGCCAACGCTGCATCATGATCTGATCGAATTACCCAAGCGTTGGAGTAAGCCCTCTATTATCTTCGTCAATTCAATGAGTGATCTTTTCGAGGACGCAGTACCGGAAGAGTTCATCGAGAATGTCTTTAACACCATGTGCGCGTGCCCACAGCATACGTTTCAAGTACTCACCAAGCGCAGCGTCAGGCTGCGCGGCATGGCGCAATGGCTCCCTTGGCCACAGAACGTGTGGATGGGTGTGAGTGTCGAGAACGAACAGGTAGTCGAGCGTGTGCATGATTTGAGGGACGTTCCGGCGAAAGTCAGATTTGTCTCATGCGAGCCTCTGCTGGCCCCGTTGCCCAATCTTCCGCTCGATGGTATCGATTGGGTGATCGTGGGGGGAGAATCCGGGCCGAATGCGCGAGCGATGCAGGCGGATTGGGTTGACGACATCTATCGGCAATGTCGGGCCGAGAACGTGCACTTCTTTTTCAAGCAATGGGGGGGTGTGCGCAAGGATCGGACCGGACGTACCTTGCATGGTCGAACGTATGATGATATGCCAGTCCTTGCATCCTCGGCACGCCAAACACATCCACTCCCTGGCCCTGGCTTGCATGCGGCTTAGTGGAACTTCCCCTGCTATGAGCCTTACCGGCAAGACGCTGTTCATCACCGGCGCATCGCGCGGCATCGGGAAGGCGATCGCGCTGCGCGCTTCGCGCGACGGCGCGAACGTCGCCAAGACCGAGCAGCCGCATCCGAAACTGCCGGGCACGATCTACTCCGCCGCCGACGAGATCGAAGCCGCGGGCGGGCGAGCCTTGCCGATGCCGGTGGACATCCGCGACGACAGTAAAGTCGCCGAGGCGGCGAAGCGCTGCACGGAGCACTTCGGCGGCATCGATCTCGCGCGCTATGCGGTGGTGCCAGGCACGAAGAATTTGCTGCCCGATCTGTTCGTCGATTGACCCACCACGGAGTAAGATTGCTCTCGCAATCCCTCGCGGATACCAGACGGGTATAGACTATGACCTGTCCGCTACTCCTTCGACTCCTTACGCGGGTCGTCGGCAGGATCCACGTAGTTAATCTTGAACGGTCACGGTCTCGCCCTTCACCCAAACGAAGTGTCTCACTCCGTTAGGCATCAGCGAGTACGATCCGACCGGCAGCTCGTGGCCCGTCGCCTGGTCGAACTTCTCCCCTACCCCCATCCCGAGTGCGCCTTGAAGGACGACGATCCTTTCGTCCGTGGGGTGCCAGTGTGGCGGGACTCTGTAGCCGTCTGGGAACTTTGCACGGATGGTGAACGGCGCACCGGCTTTCGACACATCACCCTCTAAAACTGCGAGTTGGGCGCCGGGGGGTAGCGACGGCGGGGCAGGTCCCCACTGGACCTGATCGGGGGTGAGGACTACATGTGCCGTGTGCGAGCCGGTAGGCGCGGAACGGTCTTTCCTCTCTTGACTAGATTGGGCAAGGCACAGTGAGGCGAGAGTCAGCGAAGCGAGAATTATGATG
>JBOIDM010000301.1:0-3290 GCA_050740575.1 Gammaproteobacteria bacterium | reverse complement strand
GCCCGTCACCCACGATGGACTGTTGATAAGGACGATCGTATTCCCAGCGAAACTTACCGGGCCGATGAAGGTAGAAGGTGCCGTGTGAGCGCTCGCGGGTGACGCCGCTTTCGTCGATCAGTTCTTGGTCGAACGCCGCTTTGAGCGTAATAAGGCCATCCAGATAGCGGCTAAGTAAGGTCGCTTCATCGCCGGCCCCTACCGAGGCAATCCATAGTCCGGCGAGGAGCGCGAGAACACGGCTGTAACGCATTGTTAATCCGCGAACACCCGGCGCAATACTTAATCTTTGGGCGGCGGCGGTGCCAGGACGTCGCGAAAGCCGTTCGATTGGAGCGCTCCGACGACACCGCTGCGTTCCATCTCCTCGATCATCCGCGCCGCCCGGTTATACCCGACCTTAAGACGCCGTTGTACGCCCGAGACCGAAGCGCGGCGGGTATCGGTCACAAAGCGCACCGCCTCATCGTAGAGTTCATCGACGTCGCTGCCGGCCTCGACCGCGCCCGAAAATTCGTCATCCCCCGCTGCGTCATCGCCGCGGAGGATGTCGCCCACGTAGTCGGGCGTACCGCTCTGCTTAAGATGCGCGACTACCTTGTGTACTTCCTGGTCGGAGACGAAGGCCCCATGCACACGGATCGGAACGCCGGTGCCTGGAGGTAAATACAGCATGTCGCCGTGCCCGAGCAGACTCTCCGCGCCCATCTGGTCGATAATCGTGCGCGAGTCGATGCGCGAGGACACCTGAAACGCGATCCGGCTCGGAATATTGGCCTTGATGAGCCCGGTGATCACGTCTACCGATGGACGTTGCGTGGCCAAAATGAGATGTATCCCGGAGGCACGGGCTTTTTGCGCCAGCCGTGCTATCAGCTCTTCGACTTTCTTGCCGACCGTCATCATCATATCGGCCAGCTCATCGACGATGACCACGATATTGGGCAAGGCCCCGAGCGTCTCTTGGTCCGAATTATCGCCGAAGAACGGGTTCGGCAACGGATTGCCCGCGTCGATCGCCTCTTGCACCTTGCGGTTATAGCCGCTCAGATTGCGCACGCCCAGCGTGGCCATCAGCCGGTAACGGCGCTCCATCTCCGCGACCGACCAGCGCAAAGCGTTGGCCGCCTCCTTCATGTCGGTCACGACCGGAGCGAGCAACGAGGGGATCCCCTCGTAGACGGAAAGCTCCAGCATCTTCGGATCGATCATGATCAGCCGCACGTCCTTGGCTGGCGCTTTGTACAGCAGGCTCAAGATCATCGCGTTCAAGGCCACCGATTTCCCAGCTCCGGTCGTTCCTGCGACCAGAAGGTGGGGCATGCGCCCGAGATCGACGATCACCGGCTTGCCGCCGATGTCCTTGCCCAGCGCGAGTGTCAATGCCGATTGATTGGCCTCGTATTCCTGGGAGCTCAGAATCTCGCGCAGACTGACCAGTTCCCGTTGGTGGTTGGGGATCTCGAGCCCGATCACAGATTTCCCGGGGATGACCTCGACCACCCGGACGCTCACGGTGGAGAGCGAGCGCGCCAGATCCCGGGACAGGCTCGTGACGCGCGCGGCCTTCATCCCGGGCGCCGGTTGCAGTTCAAAGCGGGTGATCACCGGCCCTGGGTGGACGGCGACCACGCTGACCTCGATTCCGAAATCGAGCAGCTTAAGCTCCACCTGACGCGACATCGCCGTGAGAGTCTCCGCGGAGAACCCTCCTTTCGGCGGAGGCGGAGGATCGAGCAGCGCGATGGGGGGCAGATGCGTATTCGGTGCGTCGAAAAACGACGTTTGCCGCTCCTTAGCCAGGGGCGGGGTCGCGAGCGGGGGCGGTTGGGGCGGTTCAATACGCGGCTTCGGCCGCTCCGCGATCTTGATTACTTGTTCTTCGTAGATCGCCTCACGCGCCTTGCGCGCCCGCAACCCCGAGGCGCGATCCGTCACGGCCGCCGCGGCGCGCCGTCCCACCGCCAGTATGCAAAGCATGCCGATCCCGACCGTGTCCATGAGCCAGAACCACGATAAGCCGGTCAACAACGTCACCCCGGTCAGGAGCATGGCCAGCATCAGCACCGTAGCGCCGAGGGAGCCGAAGATCTCCGCGGCTACTTTGCCGACGACGTTGCCGACGAATCCGGCTCCGTGGGAGGGGAAACCCCCGGCCGCGTCAACATGGATCCAGATCAAGCCGCAGCCCACGGTCATCAGGAGCAACAAACCGACGAAGCGCGTGAGCCCATGCACGTAATCGGCGGCACCGTGATTGTTCAGGCCACGAAAAATTAGCCAGGCCGTGTATGCCACACTGGCCGGTAGGAGGTAACCCAGGTAGCCGAAGAGGTGAAAGGCGATGTCCGCGAACCACGCTCCAACGATACCCCCCCGGTTCAGGATCGCCTCTTCTCGCCCGGTGTGGGTCCAGCCAGGATCCGCGGGATGGTAGGAAATCAAGGCCGTGAACATGAAAACCGCGAGAGCGACCAGCGCCAGTACCCCACCTTCTTTAAGGTGCCGGAGCACCGGGCCAGCGAGATAGAACGCCGGCGCCGCTTTTTTCCGAATTGCTTGAGTCACGTAGTAAAAGAAGACGATTCAAATATTATTATAACATATTGTATATAAACTCCTCTCGTCCATTGTTAATCTTCCAATAGCGGGACGCCATACTCTGCTAGGATCGCCCGGATCCGCACACGGTGCTTGTCGATGAGCGCTTGGATCTGCTGCTTCCACGCCTTCTCGCCGTAACGCACCGCCATGGCAATACTGAAGTCGAATCTAATTCCGGGCTCCGAGCGCATGGGGATGATCACAACCTCGGGGGATTGCACTCGCTTGGCGAAGTAACCGGCGATCGGTCCCCAAACGAAGGTGAGATTGATCTTGTCACTGACGAGATCTTTCTCGATGATCTCGCCGGGGTAGGCGTGGGCGTCGCCCGACATGATTTGGTACGGAACGATATTTTCCATCATGTCGTTCTTGATGAGCCACATGGCTGCCGGACTCCGGTCGAAGAGGCCGATCCGCAAAGCCTTTTTGCGCTCAACGGCGAGCTTGACGAGGTCCTCTTGAGCCTTGACATCATCCCATCCCCGGCCTTTGACATAGACCATGGTCCAGGTCGAACGGTAATAGGGCTTGGTCGTGGCCGCAAGCTCGAAGTTGGCGGGTACGCCCATCACGATGTCGCACTTGTATCGCCCGTCGGCCGCATCGTTGTTTCTCAGGGTGTTACGAATAAACCCGATCCGCTGCGGAAACCAGGTGTAGTCCAGGGGGAGTTTAAGATCGCC
>JBOIDM010000300.1:0-2610 GCA_050740575.1 Gammaproteobacteria bacterium | reverse complement strand
GTAATTCCGAGCGCCAGTAATACCGATGTCCAAGGCAGCGCTTGAAAGTTTTCCAGGACCTCGGCCAGCTCGATCTTCTTCAGCGTTCGGTAAACGACCCAGAGTGCGATACACACGATCGCGAGACTAATAAACGTACCGGCTTGCACCAAGAGTTTCTTGGCAAACTGTCGGGCCCGGCCGGGACTTTTACGCTCTACTGCGTTGCTCGCAATCGCCATTGCCGTCTACTCGATCGAGTGGTGGTGCGGTTCGAACCACGTCGAAGCACCGATTCTAGTGTACTGCGAGTTAAGACCCTGATATAGGTGCGACGCTTTCTTTGCCCGGAGGGGCGAATCTCAAGGACGAGGAACCGCAGGTGCACATACATGAAGATCCCGAGCAACGCGCAACGATGCGGGCGGGCAGCGCAGCAGATTTAATCAAGCGCGAACTTCAGGTCCTGAATAAGGTCCTCCACATCCTCGATCCCGACGGACAAGCGCACCAAGCTGTCACCGATACCGAGTGCTGCCCGAGTCTCGGCAGGCAAGGAGGCATGGGTCATAATGGCGGGATGTTCGATGAGGCTCTCGACCCCCCCTAGACTCTCGGCCAGGGCGAAGATCCGGCAGCGCTCGAGAAACCGCCGGGCATCTTCGAGCCCGCCTTTGAGCACCGCCGTCACCATGCCGCCTGAGCCGCGCATCTGGCGCCGCGCGAGCGCGTGCTGGGGATGGCTTGCGAGGCCTGGGTAATAGACCCGCTCGACCTTGGGGTGGCGCTCCAACCACTCCGCGACCGCCGTGGCGTTCGCCGTGTGCCGCTCCATGCGCAGCGCGAGAGTCTTCATGCCGCGCATGACCAGGAAGCTTTCGAAGGGGCTGGCGATAGCGCCGATCGCATTCTGCAGAAAAGCAAGCCTCCCGGCCAAGGGCTCGCTTGCGGTGACCACCACCCCGCCCACGATGTCCGAATGGCCGTTGAGGTACTTGGTGGCCGAGTGCACCACCAGGTCGAACCCGAGATCTAACGGCCGCTGCGCCCAGGGCGTGGCGAAGGTGTTGTCGGCGACGCTGAGTAACCCGCGCCCGCGCGCCACACCCGCGACCATTCCGAGATCGACCAGCTTCAACAGCGGATTGCTGGGCGTCTCCACCCAGATCATCCGGGTATCGGAGCGGATGGCCCGCTCGAGCGTCTCGCGATCGGGTAAGGGAGTGAAGGTGAAATCGAGTCCCGCCGAGCGCCGTCGTACCCCCTCGAAGAGCCGGGTCGTGCCGCCGTAAAGATCGTCGAGAGCCACGATGTGCGCGCCGCTCTCCAGCAGTTCCAGCACGGTGGCAATGGCACTCATGCCCGAGGCAAAGGCGAAGCCGTCGCGACCGCCTTCGAGGTCGGCCACGCAGCGCTCGTAGGCAAGCCGGGTGGGATTTCTAGTCCGCGAGTAGTCATAACCCTGATGCACGCCCGGACTCGATTGCACATAGGTCGAGGTTGCATAAATGGGGGTCATCACCGCCCCGGTCGCGGGGTCGGGAGGCTGCCCCGCATGGATGGCACGGGTAGCGAATCCGTGGAGCTGGTTGGGCGGGGACATGATAATCTTCTACTATTTCATCCTGCGGCGGAGATAGTTCAAGAGATCGATGCGCGTGATGAGGCCGAGGAATTTCTGATCCTCGACAACGATGGGGACCATACCCTGCTCATAGATGGCGAACAGATCCTCGATGGGTGTCTGGGGTTCGACCGTCCGCAAGCGCGTGGTCATGACTGCCGCGACCTTTTCTTGGAACCGCTTCTCATCGCCGTAGACCGCGTGGAGCACGTCAGACTCGTCGATGATGCCCACGATCTCATCGCCTTCGAGCACGGGGAGCTGGGACACGTCGTAGAGCTTGAAGCGCCCGTAGGCCGTGAGTAGCGTGTCCTCGCGCCCGACCGTGACGACCGCCCGCGCCGAATGCAGCCGCGAGATGAGATCGCGCAGATCCCCTCGCCGCCCGCGCTCAAGGAAGCCTTGGTCTGCCATCCAGTAGTCGTTGTACATCTTGGACAGGTATTTGTTACCGCTGTCGCAAACGAAGGTCACCACGCGCTCGGGCTGGTCGCGCGTCCGGCAATACCGGAGCGCTGCGGCGAGCAAGGTCCCCGAGGAGGAGCCGGCGAAGATCCCTTCCTGGCGCAGCAACAGCCTTGCGGCCTCGAAGCTCTCCGCGTCCGTGATCGTGTAGGCCTCGCGCACCCGGGAGAGATCGCAGATCGGGGGAACGAAGTCCTCGCCTATGCCCTCGACCATCCAAGAGCCCGCCTCACCCAGCGTTCCGGTCTTGACGTAGGGCGCGAGCACCGAGCCCTCGGGGTCCGCCAGCACCATCTTCACCTCCGGGGCGGCCCGCGCGAAGTAGCGGCTCAAGCCCGTCAGCGTGCCCCCCGTACCGACCCCGCAGACCACCGCGTCTAGCCTCTGCCCCATCTGCGACCAGATCTCGGGTCCCGTGCCCTCCTCGTGCCCTTTCGGGTTGGCGGGGTTGGAGAACTGATTGACGTAGAAGGCGCCCGCTCGCTCGCGCGCCAGGCGCTCGGCGATGTCCTGGTAATACTCGGGGTGGCCACGCCCGACGT
>JBOIDM010000299.1:0-4695 GCA_050740575.1 Gammaproteobacteria bacterium | reverse complement strand
TCACCATGAGAGCCGCGAACCAGAACTGATCGAAACCGTACCAATACCACGGGAGCTCTTTCCAGTTGAGAAATACCATGAAGTCCGGCAGCACCGGATCGCCGTAGACGCCCCGCGGGCCGATCGTGCGCATGAGATACATGCCCATGGCATACCCGCCCAAGGCAAAGAAGGCGCTGTGCCCTAGGCTCATGATCCCGCAATAACCCCAAATCAGATCCAGGGCGATGGCGAGCAGGGCGTAGGTGAGATATTTGCCCAGCAGGGTGACCGTATAGGTCGAGAGGTGTAACGAAGAGGATTCCGGCACCGCGAGATTGAGCACCGGCACGACGAGGACTGCGATACCCAATAGCGCCAATAATAGGGTTCCGCCGAGATCGCGCTTGAGCGACGCGAGCATACGCTAAGCTTCGGCCGCCCGGCCCTTTTGCGGGAACATGCCTCGCGGCCGCTTCTGGATATAGATGATGATGAACACCAATACTAGGATTTTGGCCAGCACCGCACCGGCGTAGGGCTCCAGGAATTTGTTCACGATCCCGAGCGACACCCCTCCGACCAGCGTGCCCCACAGGTTGCCAACGCCGCCGAACACGACGACGATGAAGGAATCGATGATGTACGCCTGTCCGAGGTTCGGCCCCACGTTCGTGAGCTGGCTGAGAGCGACGCCTGCGATCCCGGCGATCCCCGAGCCCAAACCGAAAGTCATGGCATCCACCCACTCGGTGCGGATCCCCACGGCCTTGGCCATGGCCCGGTTCTGTGCCACCGCCCGCACCTCCAAACCGAGCCGCGTGTGTTTCAGGAGCGCTACCAGCGCGAGAAACACCAGCAGCCCGAAGAGCGTAATGTATAACCGGTTGTATGTCAGCGAAAGAGCGTCGTTGATCTCCAGCGAGCCGCTCATCCAAGCGGGAGTTGCAACCGATCGGTTCAGGGGAGAGAAGATGCTGCGCACCGCCTGCTGCAAAAACAGGCTGATGCCGAAGGTCGCGAGCAATGTCTCGAGCGGCCGCCCATAGAGGAAGCGAATGATGCTGCGCTCAATTGCGATCCCGACGGCCCCGGCGACCAGGAATGCCGCCGGGATCGCGACGAACAGCGAAAGCTCCAGATGCGCCGGCATCAGTTGCTGTATCACGTAAGTCGTGTAAGCGCCAAGCATGATCAGCTCGCCGTGGGCCATATTGATGACCCCCATGACCCCGAAGGTGATGGCGAGGCCGATGGCGGCCAGGACGAGCACCGATCCCAGGCTCAATCCGAAAAAGATGGTTTCTATGAGCGCATGGATTTGAAGCTGGAACTCGATCGCGCTCAAGGCGCGCTGGGCGGCCGTGTGCACCTGCCGATCCTGCGCCTCATCGTGCAGCAAGCCCGTCAGCCGGTTGCGCACCGCGGGATTGAGGCTGCTCTTTAACGATTCGATCGCGGTCAGCCGAGTACCGGAATCGGGGCTGTCTAGGTCCATCAGCGCAAGCCCCGTTTGTATGGCCTCGCGGACTCCGGTGTCGCTCTCCTTGGCCAGTGCCATGTGGAGGAGGGCGCGCGATGATTCGTCGAGCGCGCTGGTGATCTCGTGTACCGCCTTCAGCCGCACCGCCGTATCGTCATGAGACAGGCTCAGCCGGGCGATGGCGCCGCGCAGTGTGAGGCGCAGTTGATTATTGATGATGACTTTCTTGAGCTTATCCTTGCTATCCGCGAGTTCTACCTCGCCGTTGAGGACATCCCGGAGCTCGAACGCTTGGCCCCGAGGCTCTACGATGAATAGCCGCTTGTCGCTGGTACGGTAATGCAGTTCGTCTTGGAGGAGGGCCTTGAGCGTCGGCAGGGTGCGCGGGTCAATTAAGCCTTGCAGTTGTTCGATGGCCTGGGTTTTCTTGATGAAGCTTGCGTCCTTTAACAGCTCTATTGCCGCGCCGAACGGGTCCTCCTGTGCGTCCGCGGCGAATGCGCTAGGCAGCAGCCAGGTGCTGAGGATCCATGGAAGGAACGCTAATACGCGAGGCAAGTGCCGGGTGGGCCGGGTGGTAAGAACGCGCGCGCGGGTGCTTGCAATACACCCGGCGCGCGCGCGAAGGCTCCTCAGTAATTTTGGCCGGAGCACTTCTTGGTTTTAGTGTTGTAGTTTCCGCAGTTGATGGGCGGCGTCCAATCGGCGGTGATATCCTTGCTCCCCGGGAGGTAATCCGACCAGGCATCGCCTTCGACCTCTCCCTCGGTTCGCCACACGGTGGCGAACTGGCCATCTTCTTGGACCTCGCCGATCAGCACCGGTTTGGTCAGGTGATGGTTTTTCAACATGACCGCTTTCCCGCCCGTGAGGTTGGGCACCTCGATCCCGATGATCGCCTTGGCCACGGCGTCGGCGCCCGTGCTGCCGGCCTTCTCGACGGCCTTGACCCACATCTCGAAGCCGATGTAATGGGCCTCCATCGGATCGTTCGTGACCCGTTTCGGGTTCTTGATGAAGGCATGCCACTTCTTGATGAACTCCTGGTTTTCCGGCGTATCGACGCTCATGAAATAGTTCCAGGCCGCGAGATGACCGACCAAGGGTTTGGTATCGATGCCAGAGAGCTCCTCCTCGCCCACCGAGAAGGCGACTACCGGGATGTCCGCCGCCGAGATCTTCTGATTGCCGAGCTCCTTGTAGAACGGGACGTTGGCATCACCGTTGATGGTCGAGACCACGGCCGTCTTTTTGCCTTGCGATCCGAACTTCTTGATATCGGCAACGATGCTCTGCCAGTCGGAATGGCCGAAGGGCGTGTAGTTGATCATGAGATCCGCGTCCTTGACGCCCTTGGATCGAAGATAGGCCTCGAGGATCTTGTTGGTCGTGCGCGGATAGACGTAGTCGGTGCCCGCCAGGACCCAGCGTTTCACCCCGATGTCGTTCATCAGATAATCGACCGCGGGGACCGCCTGCTGGTTCGGCGCGGCACCGGTATAAAACACGTTCTTCGAGGACTCCTCGCCTTCGTACTGCACCGGGTAGAACAGCAGGCCGTTCAGCTCCTCGAAGACCGGCAGTACGGATTTGCGGGACACCGAGGTCCAACAGCCGAATACGACCGCCACCTTCTCCTTTTGAATGAGCTCGCGGGCCTTCTCCGCGAACAAGGGCCAGTTCGACGCCGGGTCCACCACCACCGCTTCGAGCTTCTTGCCCAAGAGGCCGCCTTTCTTGTTCTGCTCGTCGATCATCATGAGCACGGTGTCTTTGAGCGTCGTCTCGCTGATCGCCATGGTCCCCGAGAGCGAGTGCAGCACACCGACCTTGATCGTACCCTTCATCGCCCCCGCACCTGCCGAGGCAGGTTGGGTGGGCGTCAGCCACATGCTGGCAACGATGGCGGCCACTGCCGCATAAAACACCTTGTTATTGTACGTCGTTAACATATCTACTCCTCTTGCGGATCATAATTGGATTTGAAGGCCTAGCTTGACGGCACTCACCGAGTCGCCCTGCGCGCCGGGGGTGTAGTTGATCCCCTTGGTAGCGATGTCTCCGTACTCGTAGAACAAAGAAACGCGGGCGTTGTGGCCGTCGATGACATAGTTAACGCCGGCCTCGAACTCGTCGCGTTGCGAGCTATTGTCCGGGTCGTTGTTCGTGTAGCGCACATAGGGCTGGAACTGGCCGACCCAAACTTGCTGCGGGAACAGGTACAGCGCCGACACCATGTAAGCGCCGCCCTCGAAGAGACAGAAGCACGTCGGGTCGGACAGTGCCGCGGCGCTGATGTCGTCGAGATCGAAGTATTTGTACTCGCCCTCGAAGGTTGCTACGCCGTCGTTCGGCAGGACCTTCTCGAACAGCAGGTCGACGCTTGTCCCGAAGAAGTTGGCGGGGTCGTCTACCGTTCCGGCTCCGTCGTCCTGGTACTGGAAGGCCCAGCCAAGAGTCAGGATGTCCCCGGCCTTGCCGTAGTAGGTGCTGCTCGTGTAGTAGCCCGGGTTCTGTTCGATGTTTAGGAAATTGTAGCTCAGCCGCGTGGCATAGAGCAGATTGTCGTCCCGGTTCGCGAGCGAGTCGTCGAGCCCGTCGAACACCCCGGCCACATAGGTCAGCCGGCCGTCCGGCATCAGCGTGCCCCAGATATTGATGCCGTCGTCGCGCCCGAAGCGCCCAGCTTCATTGCTCGCGCTCGAGAAATCCGAGGGGTAGAAGGGCGTCTTATTGAACTCGAAGACGTTGTGATAGAAGGGCCCGTCCAGCTCCGCGCGGTCGGCCGGCACCAGCATGCGGCCCATCCAGACGTTGACGTACTTGTTGAATTCAAATTTGCCGATGGCGTCGAGCACCCGCAGGTCTCCATCGTCGCTGCAGTTCTCGCACTCCGTGTTGAACTCGAGCTTGAGGTACTCGAAGAGCTGCCCGTTCAGATACAAGCGGATGTTGTCGAGATTGAAGTCGGTCGACCACTTGCTTGCGTGGCCCGTGAAGTCTTTCGTGCGGTCGCCCGCGCTGTCTTCGGTCGCCGCAAAGCTTGTTCTAAGCCCAGCGCCGATGCTTATCCCCTTCGTCTCGTCGATCTTGAAGGTAGCGCCGGCCTGCGCCAGTGGACTGGTACATAAACCGGCGGCGAGCATGGCACCGGCGAGCCGCTGATGGCTTTGAAGGACTGTCTCTAGGTTCATTGCTGACTTTCTCCCCCTACTTAGTAGGCGCTTTGATGT
>JBOIDM010000298.1:0-7745 GCA_050740575.1 Gammaproteobacteria bacterium | reverse complement strand
GGTAGGCGATGGTTGGAGCCAGTGCTGGCATTGCATACGCGAAAACAGCATCCGATGCGCCCGAGTAGATGGCAAGCGTAGCCATGGCGAGACATCCCGTGCATAGCAAGATCAAGGTCGGGCGATATCCAGTACCGTAGGCGGAGATCATTACATCGAACACGCCCCATGCGATACCGGTGATCGCGATGCTTGAAAGAATCGCGGTCAACCACAGCGTTTCATTTTCATCGCGTATGAACGAACGTTTGTAAAGACCGTTTAGCGCGATGCGGAGCGCGTAAATGCACACCAGGGCACCAGTCCAAAAGGCCGCTATCCCCCGGGTGTTGCTCCCCCAAAGCGAGCAGAACGCAATGATCGCTAGCAGCGTTCCGACGCCTATCTCCGATAAGGCGGATCTATATAAACTAATGTGGTCGGTCCGCGCTAACCGCCTTAGGTTGATCGTACTGGGAACGGGGACACGTACCATTCTCGATATTCGCTACTACGTCGCTGGTTGGATCCCGTGCGGTCAATCGTGGCCTAATCTCCGTAAAGACCCGCGCCATGAATAAGTCACGGCTCCAAGCGAGATGAAAAAAACATGCCATCACGCATGTTAGAGCATGGAGAGGATTCCGGATTTGTTAACCCTAGTTATAATTTCCGCAGCCAACGGCGAGAACCATGGGCCGGTTGTAACAGACTAACGGTTCGGTGCTTGAAAAGTGGAACGAGCGCCAATCCCGTCACGAAACCTCCAATATGGGCGTACCACGCGACTCCGCCTTCTTGGACGCCGGCGAGAGCTGTATTAAGCAATTGAAACACAATCCAAAATCCCAGTACTAAAAAAGCGGGTAATCGGACCAAGCGGGAGAATGGACCCATCGGCAGCAGTACTAATATCCGCGAGTGCGGATACAAGAGTATGTAGGCGCCGAGCACGCCGGATACGGCCCCACTTGCGCCGACCACGGGTATACCCGACGTTGGATACGCCACAACATGGCTCAGGGCTCCGACAAGGCCGCAAAGCAAATAGAAAACGAGATAGCGGCCGCGACCCATCGAGTCTTCTACGTCGTCGCCAAATATCCACAGGTAAAGCATATTCCCAATCAGATGGATCCATCCGGCGTGTAAAAACATGGATGTAAACAACGTTGCTTCGGGTGATACAAACTTTAGTCCGGGCGCCAGCCGTGCATGTTCAAACAGCAGGGCGGGTATGATTCCAAAACTAAAAATTAGACGCTGAGACTCCACCTCTTCTAATGATTGTTGCAACGAGAATAGGAGAATACATACGCCGATGATCGTGTAGGTCACGATCGGGCGAGCTTGAAGATGGCGATCGTCTCTGAGCGGGATCAGCATGAGCTTCGTTCGCGCCGAGCCGGAGGCATCGGATTGCAGCTTCGCGTCATGTTATTCACAACCTCTTACTCGTGTTGCATAAAATCGCCCGCCGTGCCGCGCGTGCTTCTCCAGGCGGGATAGAGGGCCGCGAACACGGCCGCCAGTACGCCGATCAAAAGTCCCTTAAGCAGAATCGAGGGAACAATGTGCACCGTCATGACCCAACCGAAGGAACGCGGAATTATCACCGTCTCGAGCACCACGGCGATGATCATGCCGAGGGGGAGGGCAATGATTCCGGCGATGAGGCCCATAAAGGCGGTTTCCAAGATGATGAGTGTTCGCATCTGCTTTGGCGTCACCCCGCAGGCGCGAAGCACACCTCGCTCGCGCGCCCGCTCCAGTTGCATCGCCATCAAGGCGCCAAAAACGCCAACGAAGGCAGCACAACCTGTCAGCGTCCGCAACACCTCGGTAATGACGAACGTGCGGTCAAAGATGCGCAGGGAGCTCGCGAATAGAGCCTGGTTTGATTTCACCGCAATCATACGAGATGACTTCGTTAAGGCCTTGATGCGCGTTTTTAGTCTGTCCTGATCGCGGCCGGGCGCGGCATAGATTCCTATGCTAGACACACCCGTATCGCGCCAGTAACGGTCGAAGGTGGTTCTGCTCATCGAGACGAGTCCGTGATCGGAACCATAGTGATAATAGATACCCACGAGCGTAAAGTTTCGTTGGCCCCGGTCGGTCCGCAATCGGATCGAATCGCCCGGCGATAACCTATGACGGTAGGCGTAAGCCTCGGACACCAATACTACGTCCTCTCGATCGAAAACCTTCCAGATGTGCTCGGGATCCCCGCGCCGGAAACGAAACCCCGCGCGCGATTGCGAGCTCAGCTCATAAGCGGCCAGTTCCGTGATTTCCCCGGGGTCTTCGATAAGAATACGGCGAGTGGTAGACACCGCCGCGACACCGGGCGCTGATCTGATGCGCGTGACCAGCGCCGGGTCTAACGACGACGCAGGCGCCCTGGTTGTGGGGCCGGGGACAAAGACATACAAATCCGCCCCGAGCAAATTAGCTAGCCAATCGGATACCGACAGGCGAAAATCGCTGATCATTAATCCCATCCCCACGGTAGTGGCAATTGCGAGCATCAAGGCAGCAACGGCGACGGCGGTGCGGCTAAGCGCGGCGGTGACCGAGCGCAACGCCATGCGTAGAAGCATGCCAGCGTCAGGCGGCAATAGATTTCCAACGGCATGGATGATGCCTACCATCAGCACTGGCGTGACCAGTGCGCTCCCGAAAACGATGGCGAACAAGGCCGCGAACGCCGTCACTAAGCCCCCATCGTAGATCCCTAACGACACCACGCCGACTGCCGCAATCGAGACCCCAACCCAGCCTGCGATGGTAACTTTGCGGCGGCTCCGGATCTCAAGGTGAGAGCGCTCTAAAGAAAGCCTCGGCAACATCGCGGTCGCCTCAAAAGCGGGGAGCGCGGCCGAGATTAGCGTCGTTCCCATGCCAAGGGCTATGCCTTTCAGGAGCGTTGCGCTCGCGATCGAAAAATCTCTTACCGCTAGTACATAGTAGACATCATTGATAGTCCTCGTCATTAATTTGACGAGTGCGTCGGCCATTCCTAAGCCCAAGGCTAGTCCGAAGGCCGTTCCGACGCTTCCCAAGAACGCCGCTTCCGCGAGTACCCACCCAAACACCTCTCCCCGCCTGACTCCAAGCGTCCGCAATGTCCCTACCAGATCCCGTTGCTGCAGCACCAGGAAGCGCATCGTGTTAAACACTACAAATCCTCCGACCATGACGGCTAAGAGGCCCAAGGCGAGGAGGTTTGCTTGAAACGCGCGCGTCATTCGCGCAACTGCCTGATCGCGGGTCCGGGCGGAAATCACGGCTGCACCGGGAGGCAGCAAACGTTGGATATGCGCGCGGACCGCCTCGCTCCGTGGCCCGGCGAGGATGAGATCGATATGGCTTAGCCGTCCCGCCATGCCAAAGAGCTCTTGTGCCGTGGCAATGTCGGTAACCAACAGCTCGTCATAGGACCCCTGGTTCAAGTCGTTGATTTCGGTGAGCCAGCCGACCACCGTGAGCCGATGCGCTGCCGTACCCAAGTTTATATCCAAGTGATCGCCAAGGTGGATCCCGAGGCGCGTTCCGCTCGCCCGGCTAATTAGCACGCTCGCGCTTTGAGTAAAAAACTTGACCAGGCCAGCCGCGGAGCCCGAATTTTCATCAGCGGGCCGTAACGCACGGAAGCTTAGCTCCGAAAACGGATCGATGCCCAATAGTTGCATCGTCTCGCCCGGATAACCCGTGAGCGACACATGATCTTCCAATACCGGCGCCGCTTGTCGAATCGCGGCGCTGATCTTTAACCTAGTAAAAAGAGATTCCTCGAGACCACTGGGTCCACCGATGATGCGATGAGTCGCTTTCCCGACGACCGCTTGAGTGGAAAGCATGAAAGCGCGATCGGCGCTGGTCCGGGCCGTGTCGATGGCGACCACCACCGCCACTCCCAAGGCGATGCCGAGCGCAGCGAGCCCGAGCTGCCAAGGGTTGCGGATCAAAAAACGTAAGCCCGCCCGCCATAATATCGAGGTCATGATGCTGATACCGTCAACCGCCCCTCCCCTAGACTATAGACGCAGTCGGCGACAGCCACTACTTCTGGGCTGTGAGTGACGAGAATCAAGGTCTTTCCGGTGCCTCGAACGGTATCTTGAAGGAGGTTCAATATGGAGTGCCCGGTCTCGAGATCGAGATTACCGGTCGGTTCGTCGGCCAGAATCACGGCGGGATCATGTATTAAGGCCCTGGCAATGGCGACCCGTTGCTGTTCCCCCCCAGAGAGGCGATCAGGAAAGCTCGATCCACGCCCATCGAGTCCGAGCCGTTCCAGAAATTCCATGGCCTTGGTCCGGGCTCTGTAGCCTGTCGTCCCGTTGAGCTCGAGGGGTAAGAGCAGGTTCTCTTCGACCGTAAGCGTTGGGATAAGGTTATAGAACTGAAACACGAATCCGATGTGACGTCGCCGAAACAGCGTGCGTTGCGTATCATCGAGCGCGTGCAACCAAATCTTGTCAAACCGGACTCCGCCTGACGTAGGGAGGTCGATGCCGCTGATGAGATTAAGCAGCGTTGATTTCCCCGAACCGCTGCGCCCGGTCACGGCCAAGATCCGCCCCGGGGAGAAGGCGGCGTTCACGCCTTGGAGGACTACGCGCTCGGAGCCCCCTTCGTGATACGCCTTCGTGAGATCACGCAGCTCGATAATCGATGGCTTAGGCGCCGTAGGCACACGGAGTGGCGGGTGTAGTGAACTAAGGATGCGATCGCGAGCGTCAGGATGGGTTGATGCCTTGATCCATGCGCACCGCGCGGAGTGGACCCAGTCAACGCAGAAGCTTTGCGATGGTTTTGAAATGCTCGTGCCGCGCATCGCGTAGCCACTCGAATACCACGGACTCGGCGCTGAGCACCGCTATGCCGGATTGCTGCATGCGCGATAGGGCATTCTGGTAATTTTCTAGCTTGCGCGAGCACAGCGCATCCTCGGCGACGAACACGTCGAAACCCAGGGCACGGAGGTCCATCGCCGTCTGCAATATGCAAACGTGCGCCTCCATGCCCGCGAGCACTATCTGTGGCCGAGCGGTATTTTTGACCGCATCGAGAAAACCGCTGGCTTGCACGCATGAAAACGAAGTTTTTTCGAAGCGTCGCACGCCGTTCGGAAGATGTGCGATGATCCGCGGCTCCAAGGGCCCTAGGCCTTTCGGGTATTGCTCGCTGGCGAGCACCGGGATTCCAAGTGTTTTGGCGGTCTCCAAAAGCAAAACGGTATTATCGATCACGCGATTAAGGACCTTCACCGGAATCGAGGCGCCGAGTTTCGCCTGAATATCGATTACCACTAACTGGCTCTTGGCGGCTTCGCAGAGCAACGCGGCGCATTTCATTTCCGATGGAGTACTGTCCATGCTACTTGTCCGGTTCATAGGAATTATCCTTGCTGGCGCATATCTCATACTAATGCATGTGCATTAAATGGTCCCCCTCCCACGAACTGTTATAAATTGACCTAATTACTCATAAAGGCACTAAAACGTGGCTTCCCCCATGCTCCGTGCCATCCAGTCCAGCGGTTACTAAAGCACAACCCAAGCCGCTTGTATAGGGGCGCGCGGGGCGCCGCCCGGTAATCCGGTTCGGGCGAGAGAGTTCGAAGCAAGCTTCGTCCTGATCCTGGCCGGGCGCCGACGGCAACCATGACCATGAGCATCCAAATCCCCCCACCTGACCGGGACCGTGTAGACTCCACGAATTGCGTTCAGCCCAACTTTTAGCCTCGCGCGGTTTGTACCGCAAGTTGGATTTAGCGCAACAGCATCCTCGCAATGCTTCACTCCGGATTGAGCTCCTGTGAAGCCAAGAATAGCGACACCGGAAAATACTGGTAGTCCCAGCAGTAACCTTGCCGCAATGCACAAACGTTCTGCAGCGCGTCGATTGTTTGCAGTTGTTAGCCTTACAGATTTTATAACGCCGTTTCCTACTAGTTGCACAACCCTAGCCCGGTAGCTAGCATGCCCTATCACCGAAGTCGCACGCCGGTTTGGCATAGGCCGCACCGCACGTTACCGCTACAGTAAAGCGCTAGAATTTGACCTAGTTGTACACTACCACGCGCAATCTTTTTTCCTCATTCAAAAACGCTGCCGGCGTGTGCGCACGTCAACGCTACTGCATTGCAAGATTGTGACATACGCTTACGATCAAGAACACTTCGGACTTTGGTATAGTGACCCATGAGCCGACGTGCGAATTATCCGGCTGGCGTGACCTCTGCGTAATTGCGAAAGAATCACCCTATGGGAAGCTTGGCTCAAAGAAAAATCTATCGTGGCTGCTGAGGAATGCGCCCTATCGATCGTGCCAAAATTAAGGAGGTCATAGCACGATGAGCACACTCCCTGGGTTACTCCCTTCGGGGCATGACGCGGTATCGATACGGGTCGTTTATGCCTATTTAATTTCGGCGACGTTTTGGTTGTTAGTCGGAACCCTTTATGGATTGCTGGCCGCGGTCAAGCTCTTTTGGCCGGACGTCCTCGTAACCGCGTGGCTTTCCTTCGGTCGCATCCGGCCGATCCATACCAGCACGGTATTGCTCGGCTGGACCACTTTAGCTTTAGTGGGGCTCAGTTATTACATCGCCTATCGCACCTCGCAGGTACCCATATGGCGCCCAGCGCTCGCGTATGTCGGATTGGGACTATGGAATCTCGCAATCCTTTGCGGATTGATTACGCTCTCGCTGGGTATTAGCACAGGTCCACAGGAATATCGGGAATGGATCTGGCCCGTCGCCCTTCCTTTCGGACTCGGTCTGG
This sequence comes from Gammaproteobacteria bacterium, assembly GCA_050740575.1. Taxonomy (GTDB): domain Bacteria; phylum Pseudomonadota; class Gammaproteobacteria; order JACCXJ01; family JACCXJ01; genus USCg-Taylor. The sequence continues at coordinate 969 of JBOIDM010000298.1, read as the reverse complement.
TGATCAATGGCTATAACCATTACCGCACCGTGGCTGCACGCAAGATCTCGGAGATCTATATTTCCAACTGGTACATACTCGGCGCATTTTGCTGGCTCGCCGTGATCTACGTGGTGGGTTACTTGCCTTTCTATCAGGGCGGGCTGGGTAACATCGTCATCCAAGGTTATTACATGCACAACGTCGTGGGGATGTGGTTCACGCCGATGGTCCTGGGAGTAACCTACTGGGCCTTGCCGCGCATTCTGGGCCGACCGATCTACTCCTATGCGCTCGGTGTACTCGGGTTCTGGACCAACATGTTGTTCTATACCCTCATCGGCGCACATCACTACATCTTTGCACCGATTCCCTGGTGGCTACAGACAACCGCCATCCTATTCAGCGTCGGCATGATGGTGCCGGTCTGGTCGGGGGCGGGAAACTTCATCTTGACGATGCGCGGATCCTGGGGCCTTCTGCGTCGGAGCTACGCGTTGATGTTCCTTTTAGTCGGTGTATGGGGTTATGCACTTGCTTCGACTCAAGGGACGACCGAGGCGTTTCGAACGGCCAATATCTATTGGCATTTCACGAATTACACCGTCGGTCATGCTCACTTGGCGGCTTACGGCTTCGTTGCGTTTTTGATCTGGGGTGCGATCTACGGGTTGCTGCCGCGCATCACCGGCCATGCGCCCAACGCGACGGCCATCGGCATGCATTTCTGGCTGGCCTTCGTCGGTGCCTGTATCTACGTTACCTCGATCTCGGCGGCCGGGATCCTACAAGGATTATCATGGGTCAAAGGAGAATCCTTTATCGCCTCGATCGAGGCCGCGGCTCCGATGTGGTTATGGCGCTCCATCGGCGGCGTGCTGATGGTCGCGAGCCACTTTGTGTTCGCGGTGAATCTTTGGGCCATGCGGCCGCGTGTGCAGTCCGTTGCGGCTTCGCGGGCTCACGAGGCGCTCGCATGAGCCTCCACAC
>JBOIDM010000297.1:0-2284 GCA_050740575.1 Gammaproteobacteria bacterium | reverse complement strand
TTTCAAGGCTTTCTCGATGAAACAGAGGATGGCGAGGCCGGTCGGCAACATGAAGACCTACTGAGATCCGGAAACAGCCACGACCACGCCCCATTCGTCCATGCGGAAATCGATGCTCGCAATCGAGCTGACCCCATCGACGATGAGCAGGGCCGGGTGCTTCGCCTCATCCAGCGCCTTGCGCACCGCAGCCACATCGCTGGTGACACCGGTCGCGGTCTCGTTATGGCTGGCGAGCACCGCCTTGATCTTGTAGTTTTTGTCCTTCTTGAGAATGTCGGCGTATTTCTCCACCGGCACGCCTTCGCCCCAATCGACCTCGAGCGCCTGTACATCCATCTTTTGCCGCTGGCAGAGATCGATGAAGAGATTACTGAAATGGCCAAAGCCCGAGGCCAGCACCTTGTCACCGGGGGACAGGGTGTTGGTGATCGCCGCCTCCCAGCCGCCGGTGCCCGAGGCCGGAAAAATAAATACCTGACCGTTCTTGGTCTTGAAGATCTTCTTGAGATCCCGGTAGAGCGGGAGCGTGAAATTCGGGAAGTCCAAGGCCCGCATGTCCTCCTGCGAGACATGCATGGCGTTCATGATGCGCTCCGGGACATTGGTCGGTCCAGGGATAAACAAGAAATTACGTCCGGCCATCGTAGTGGGTCCTCCGCTGAGAATAGGCTGGAAACTTAAATCGTTTTTTTAACCGCCACCGGTATGAATTCTGGGGCGGTCGTTGGAGATCCAACGCGGCGCCAATCTAACATGCGCAAACTCACATGCGCAACCCGCGCGCCGCGTCGTCATGCGCCAAGCACGGTGCTGCACGCACCGATTTCTAAGCTTCGGAAAGCGGTGTGATGCCGTTCAAACTTGCGCCAGTCCCCGCTCCAGATCGCGGATCAAATCCGCGCTGTCCTCGATCCCCACCGAGAGGCGGATCAAGCCTTCGCCAACGTCCGCCTGGAGTCGCTCCTCGGGTGTCAAGCGGCTGTGAGTGGTGGTCGCCGGGTGAGTGATCGTGCTCTTGGTATCGCCGAGGTTGGCGGTAATGGAAAACACCCGCGTCGTGTCGATCAATCGCCACGCCGCCTCGCGGCCGCCGCGCACCACGAACGAAACGATGCCGCCGAACCCGCTCTGCTGGCGGCGCGCGAGATCATGCTGCGGATGGGAGGACAGGCCCGGATAATAGACGCGCTCGACTGCGGGATGCCGCTCCAGGGCTGCGGCCAAGCGCAGGGCGTTATCGCTGTGGGCGCGCATGCGAATGCTCAAGGTCTCCAAGCCTTTCAGGAACACCCAGGCATTGAACGGACTCATCGTGGGACCGGCGGTCCGCAGGAAATTGAAAATGCCCTCCCCCACCAAGGCTTCCGGACCGATGACCGCGCCACCGATGCAGCGGCCCTGGCCGTCGAGGTACTTGGTCGCCGAATGAATCACGAGATCCGCCCCCAGCTCGAAGGGCCGCTGTAAGGCCGGGGTGCAGAAGGCGTTATCGACAATCAAGAGTAATCCCTTCTCGTGGGCGAGCGTCGCCAGACGGGCGAGATCGGCAATCTCGGTCAGCGGGTTCGAGGGCGTCTCCAGGAACAGGAATCGGGTCTCGGATCGAATGGCTGCGCGCCAAGCCGCGTAGTCCGTGAGCGGCACGAAGCTCGTCGTGATCCCGAACTTGGCCAGGATGTTTTTGAACAAGCCGACCGTGGTGCCAAAGATGCTCTGCGAGGAGACGATGTGATCGCCGGCCTTGAGCAGCGTCATGCAGGCGGCAAAGATCGCGGCCATACCGGACGAGGTGGCGATACAGCGTTCGCCGCCTTCGAGGGCCGCGAGGCGTTTTTCGAATACCCGGACGGTCGGATTCGTAAACCGGGAATAGATATTCCCGCATTCCTGCCCGCCGAAACGCGCCGCGGCTTGAGCCGCGTTATCGAATACAAAGCTGGAGCTGGCGATGATGGGCTCGCTTTGCTCTCCTTCGGAGGTGCGGACCTGTCCACCCCTGACCGCCCGCGTATCGAATCCCCAGTTGTCGCAATCCGAGCTCATGTCTTCTCAGTGTAAAATATGTGGCTCTTCGGCAGAATCTATGGGTATTCCGTTAACTCCCTCTCCCACCGGCCACCATCGACCTCGATGACAACCTTGGCTCCAAGCAGAGGCAATCCACGACGTAGGGTCCAAGGACCTGTTGACGTCGAAACTTGACGCCGTCCAGTCGTCGACCGCCTGAACTCAGGGGCGCGACGATAGGAGCGTCCCCTGGAGTGAAAAGTTAGCTGTCATC
>JBOIDM010000296.1:0-5876 GCA_050740575.1 Gammaproteobacteria bacterium | reverse complement strand
AGGCGCTCCCGACTTTGGCGTAACGGCCGGTGTGACAGACGCGCGCCTCGTTTTCCAGCCGGTTGATGTGGCAGTTGCGCGGGCATGCGCAACAGTCCTCGAGTTCCCTCAGACCTGCTGTGACGCGTTCTTCAATCTTCCCTGCGCGGAATAGCTTTAGGTAAGCGGGCTCGAACTCATCGATCACGAACCGCTCATCGACTTGGATCAACTTCAGCAACTTGGCCGGCATGCTCTCGAACCTACTCCGGCCCCGAGATGCTGTCAATCCGCAGCGGGGCGCAGGACGGGCCGTCAGTGTGGCAGGCGGAAGACATGCGATTGGGGGGTCAGCAGTTCGGAGCGTGCCACTATCTCGCTTGACACGAGGCAACTCGACCGTGTGGTGGAGCTTTGATAGCACCAAAGGACATATCGAGGTCGAGGCGCGCATCCCATGGCCGGAGTTGATCCTTTGCAAGCAGGTGATCCGAAGCCCTGGGCAGTCCGCGAAAAGCAGACGGTACGGAATGACAAACGCTGGGTCGCCCGTTCTATGGACAATACCGCGAAGCCGATGATCGTAGGTTTGGATGGTTCGTTTTCGCGCGAGCGTCATGGGTTGATTCTGGCGGGGACATTCGCTCGATACAATATATCTATTTCACTCCGGCTAACTCGTCGTGGTACTCTCCGGCCAGTTGAACGCTCGAACAGAAAAGTGCTATATGTCTTGGGTTTATTCTTTGCCAGTAACGCGGAGTGACCATCATCCTGATGTCCATCGTTACGATCCCTAGCCAAGCAGTTTATGACAGCGACTTCGGTTACTGTTTTTGGCGGATCTGGCTTCCTCGGCCAGCACATCATCAAGCGCCTAGCCGCCCAAGGCGCCCGCGTGCGCGTGGCAGTGCGCCACCCGCAAGTCCTTTCCGATAATGGGCGAATCGGTGCGGTCTATGCCGATGTGCGGGAAGAGAGATCTGTAGCTCAGGCGATTGAAGGTTCCGACGCGGTTGTGAATGCGGTGAGCCTTTACGTCGAGCGAGGCGATGCCACCTTCGAGGGAGTACACGTTCAGGGGGCCGTCAACGTAGCGCGGGCAGCGGCACAGGCGCGCGCCGACCGGCTGATCCATATCTCCGGCATTGGTGCAGACCCCAGTTCCGAATCAGCCTATGTTCGCGCTCGAGCCCAGGGGGAGTCCAAAGTCCGAGAGGTCTTTACGGCCGCGACCATCCTCCGTCCCAGTGTGCTCTTCGGTCCCGGTGATGCGTTTTTTACTACCTTGGCCTCTATAACGCGGCTCTCACCGGTAGTTCCTCTTTTCGGCAACGGCGAGGTGCTGCTGCAACCGGTATTCGTCGGCGATGTCGCCGAGGCGGTAGTGAAGGCCTTGTCCGAGCCTGCAGCTCGGGGGCTGGTCTATGAGCTCGGAGGCCCGCGAATCTATAGCTACAGGGCTTTAGTGGAACTGCTGCTGCGCCACCAACAGCGGAAGCGGCTCTTGGTGCCTGTGCCGTACTTTGTATGGAGGGTGCAGGCAGCCTTGCTTGGAGTGATGCCCAACCCGCCTCTGACCTATGATCAAGTTGTATTGATGAAACGGGACAACGTTGTTAGCGCCGAGGCCTCGACCTTCGCTGATCTCGGGATAAACCCCACCGCCGCAGAAACGCAGTTACCGCTTTATATTTGATCCAGTCGGGGGAACCTCCCTTATCCTCCATGCCTGATGCTCGGTTGGCACGGTCTAGGTAAGTCTGTAAGGGCTCGGCGCCGCTGGGCAAGCTCGCCCTCATAGGGGGCGCTCTACGGCTTTGCCGCGAAGCGCACCGGCGTAATCTCCAAATACACGATCGCGCAGTTCTACCTCTTGGCGGACCACCCGACTACAGGAGCTTGATAAACTCATCAACGGTCATGTTTGCCTGGCGAATGATCGCCCGGAGCGTGCCTCGGTCTAGTTCCTTGTGATCAGGCACTACAAGTTGGGCGAAGGGTATATCGCGTCGCAAGATGATGTGACTACCGTGTTGGCGTTTCCGCTAGAAGCCAGCTTTGGCAAGTGCGGTAACACACGCTTGACCGGAGATGGACCGGAGGACGCGGCGGCATGATTGTGCTCGACATCCACAAGGCGGTAAGGCTTGAGGTCAAGACCACATTCCCCGGCCACCTGGAGGATCTTCTGCTTGGGGCCTATCAGTGTCGGAGTAATAAGACCGGCCTGCGCCGCCTCGATGGCACCCCTAAGTGCGGTGGGCAACGGCGACCGAGACGGTGGCGGAATCGCCAAGCGCTATCTCGGCGAAGGTTCGGTTTTTCACGGTTTCAGTCACGATTTAACCTCTTTTACCGCGGAGACCTTCTTGCCCCTTCTTTCTGCCACCCCGACACCGAAGAGCTCGGCCACATGGTCAAGGCGGCGGCGCCGCTCTTCGCTCGGCTCACCCGCTGCGAGCATGATCTCCCGCACTATCGCGTAGACCTGCTCCCGCTGTTCACGGTCCTCAGGCAGCATCGCCGGGATCGCACGAACCGCGCTCTCCTCGTCGAGCAGCAGCATGAAGAACTGATCGCGCAGCTTCTCCTTGAACTCAGCAAGCGGCAGGCTGTACTCCCGCTCCGCGCGCAGGCGGCGGAGGACGGCGAAGTTGCGCTCATCGACGAAGGTGTCTGCGAGTCCGATATAGACGATGGAGCGGATCCCCGCCTCGCGCAGTCCTCCTTCCGGCATCCGGGCCTTGAGTTCCGCAATCTTCTGTTTGATGAAAGCGCGCTCCTCGGGCTCGAGACCTGGCCGGCGGCGCGGTGGCTCGTCGGTAGCCTTAAGCCCAAGCAGCGCCTGTACCTGCGGTGCTCCATAAATGGCATGGAAGATCGCCTCCAAACTCTGGTCGCGCAGGTCGCGGTAGGCATCGAGCAGATAGATGATCGTCTTTGAGGCTTGCTCCTGGAAGAGCAGGAGCGGGTTGTCGGGCGAGGCCGGGCGGCGCTGCGCGCGAACCTGTTCGGCAAGCTGTGCCACCGGTCGCATGAAGGGATTGGCGTCAGCAAACAGCGCGTATTGCAGACGCAGAGGATGAGCCTTGTGCAGCCACTCCGCCGTCTGCTCGTTGATCATCAGCTTGACCCAGGGCTGGAGAACGGTGCGGTAGAGCCCAAGATTGATCTCAGAGAGCCGGGCCACCGCGGCGAACTTGCGCTCATCCATAATGCTGTTGTACCCAAGCGCGCGGATGTCGTCGAGCGTGCGCATCTCGAAGCGGACGATAAAGTCACCCGTCGCAAGATCGACGTTCGCATCTTGCTTGGTCTTCGGCCGGATCACCGCCTCATAGAGACCGGGCGGCAGGCAGTCGATCATATCGATGTTGTGGGAGAATTCCTGGTACTCCTTGACCGCCACTTTGCCCGAAACAAAAATGCCGAGATGCCCAGCCGATTCATGGACGCAGTAGACGATGGTCTGACCATGCGCGCGGATATCGTCGACGTCTTTATAGATGTCAAGGATCCAGTCGAGCGCCTGCGGCGGCGGGGTGATATCATCGCCTTTTGAGCAGAAGCAGATGATGGGGGACTTGATGTTGCGCAGATCGATGCGCTCCCCATCCGAGGTCACGATCTCAGCCGTGGCGAGCTTGTTCCCGACGAAGAGATTGTCAACGATATACTGTATCTCCTCGCCATTGAGGAGGGGGTGCGAATTCCACCACTTCTCGAAGCCGAGGTAGCGCGGCGCCTCCGTGTCGGCCTTGGCCCAGACATCGTATTGTTTGGTCCAGAGCGTGTTGGCGGGGTTGAGGTTTTCAAAGTTGACGACTAGGTAAGAGCCGTCGAACTTTCCGTTGCCAAGGTCGCTAGCGAGCGCAGTCAACCAACTCCCGCCAAGCAGGCCGCCTGAGTAGCGCATCGGGTTCTTGCCGCGCACGCCCGCCCAGTAGGAGAGCGGTGAGCCGGCCAGGAGCATCGGCCCAAACAGCCCGGGACGCTCCGCTGCCACGAGCATTATTGCCCAGCCGGCCTGGCAGTTGCCGATGACGAACGGCTTGCCATCGGCCCCGGGATGGAGCTCGATGACCTTCTCAAGGAACTGCGCCTCGGCCTGGGCGATGTCCTCGATGGTCTGGCCGGGGATAGGCTCCGATGCAAAGCCGATGAAGTAGGTTGGGTAACCGGCCTCGATGGCCATGCCGATCTCACTCTGCGCCTTGAACCCGCCGATACCCGGACCGTGGCCGGCGCGCGGATCGACAACGACGACCGGACGGTTTCTCGGGTCTACAGTCTTGTCCGAAGGTGGCTTGATCCGTATGAGGCCATAGTTGACCGGCCGCTTGAGCGAACGGCCATCCATAACGAGCTCGAACTCGTAGTCGAGCGCGTGAGGCACGGTTTCCGCTGCCTGTTTGAGGTATTGATTGCCGCGCTCCCGCAAGACATCGAGGAACAGGATGGTGCGCTGGCCGGCATCGATCAGGTAATCCCAGCCATGCGTCCACATCTCCACCATTGCGTTAGCAGCGAGAAAAGGGGAAGGTGGATTGCTTGTATCATTCATAACATACTCCGGCTATTTCTTAATGGGATCAGCGTCCCCTATTTTCCAGTTCCGGCTTCCAACTACATCGATCTGAAACAGCCAATCTCTGTAGCTCGGAGGCCACATCTCGACTCAAACGATTGAGGCATTCATTGAGCGCTTCCACGATAATAAGGTAATTGGAGCCGGAAGCCGGCACACGGTAAGACACTTGCCGATTCACTAGCATTTCTTCGCCACGCGTTATGTGCCATTGCGCAGTCAAGCCGGCCTGGTCTTTTGAATCTGCATGAAATTCCAGAATATTGACAGATACGCGGAAATTCGCCCGTTCCACCGTAATTGAAGAGTTGGCAAACCCGACTTCCGCTGGCACCAGAATCGCCAGATTTTGCGCCAACACGCGGCTGATATTGTGATCCAACGACTCGGTCCAGCGATTGAGTTCGCTTAGTCGATAGGCGTTTCTGCCGGTGGCCGTCACGATCTGGGGCCTATCCACATAGTGCGGAATGCGAATCGATGTCAGGACAACAACGGTCTTTTGGGTGGCTCCGCCCGCTCCTTTGGGCTCGATGTACCTGATGGGCTCCAGCATATAAAACTGCGGCGGAGGCGATCTCCCGCCTATGCAGGCCGTCGGGAGCAGGAGCCAAACAGTCAGCAGCGGAAGAAAAACGAGCCGGTTCCCGAACATTATGGATCTCGTCTAGTCATCTTTTCCAGTGAGCACCGCTTCCGGATGGCGTTCCAGATAGTCGGTCAGATTCCTGACGGAGCGTGCGGCCTCTTTGAGTGCTTCCAGGGTTTCGCTCATTGCCGATTCAGGCCCGACGGCACCGCCCAGTTTCGCTATCGAATCCCTCGCTCGGTCAAGGGCGGCGGTTGCGGCAATCAAGGTCTTGTCAGCGTCGGCCATAATCGGCTTGAAATCTTTGATCAGTGTGTTGGTACTGACCATGGTCATGTTCGTATTGGCCAGCAATGGCTCCAGATGATGATTGAGCGTTCTTACCGCTTTTTCCATTTCCTCCAGAGTATGGGCCAGGGCAGCACTCGATTTCATGGCGTTTTGGGAAGTCAGAAAGTTCTTGATTTCCCGCAAACTGACCGATAAATCCTGAGCTATGTCGTCCAGCGGCATCTCGTTTAATTTCTTTGTCAGCTTTTCCGCCGTATTGCGGACTTCGTCCGCGGTCGATGGGATGGCGGGCAGTTCCAGCGAGCCCTGAAGCTCAAGGCCTGTATACACGGGCGGTTTGTCACGGTGCACGTCGAAATCGATGTAAAGCAAACCCGTCAACAGGCTTTGCAGCTCGAGACGGGAGCGAAAGCCTGCGGCGACGAG
>JBOIDM010000295.1:0-4673 GCA_050740575.1 Gammaproteobacteria bacterium | reverse complement strand
CGGGTATCACGGAGTTGGTGTTCATTACCGGCCGCAATAAACGCGCGATTCCGGATCATTTCGACAAGGCTTATGAATTGGAAGTCGAGCTAAAGAAACACAATAAGACCAAGATGCTGGATCTCGCCACCAACATTCTCCCGCCGGGCGTGTCCTGTATCTATATTCGCCAACCCGAAGCCTTAGGGCTCGGTCACGCCGTCCTTTGCGCGAGCCCCGTGATTGGCAACGAACCGTTTGCCGTCGTGCTCGCCGATGACCTGATTGACGGTGATCAGGTCGGCTGCCTTTCGCAGATGGTCGAGCTGTATTCGCGCTATAATTGCGGGGTGCTGGCCGTCGAAACCGTACCGCGAGAGGAGACTGACAAATACGGTATTGTGGTCTCTCAAGCCATTGAGCCACGGGTTGGCAAGGTGCAAAGCATTGTCGAGAAACCCCGGCCCGAGGACGCTCTCTCGAATCTGGCGGTAGTGGGCCGTTACATTCTTACGCCCGACATCATGCCGGTTCTGGCGCAGACGGGACAAGACGCGCGAGGCGAAATTCAGCTCACGGACGCCATCGCGAAGCTCCTCGCCAAGAAAACCGTCCTGTCGCTGGAGTTCGAGGGGCAACGCTACGATTGCGGGTCGAAACTCGGTTTCCTACAAGCGACGGTCGGATACGCGCTGAAACACCCGGAGGTGAGGTCGGAATTCAGGGAATACCTGGACTCGCTGTATAGCCCGAGGGGCGCTTCCGAATGCGCTTCGGAAGCAATTGCGGCGGCGGCACATAATCGAGTCAGAAAATTGCGCGACGGGGGTTAATGCAATAGAATTCGCGGCGCTGATAATATTGATAATATAGCGCGCGCTCGCACGCGGGCCGCGATTATAGCAATTCTCCTTGCCTCACCGCGGTGCGCCGAGAGCATCAGCCGGGAGGCGATAAACCATGAGGAGCGACTAATGCGACACTACGAGATTGTATTTCTTGTTCACCCCGATCAGAGCGAGCAAGTTCCCGCTATGATCAACCGCTACCGTTCCATGATCGAGACGCGGGGCGGCGCTATCCATCGGCTCGAGGATTGGGGTCGCCGGCAATTGACTTACCTTATCGAAAAGGTCCACAAAGCGCATTACGTATTGATGAACGTGGAGTGCGACGGAGAGACCTTACGCGAGCTCTGCAACGCTTTCCGGTTCAATGACGCAGTCATCCGCAACCTGGTAATGCGCCGGGATGCAGCGGTGACCGAGCCTTCGCTGCTGGCAAGACGCGCCGACGACGAAGAGCCAGCCGAGGTCCCAAGATCCACACCGGACCCGAGTGCGGTAGAAGGTGCCGATCCCGTAGAGTCGGCTGCCGGAGAGGAAATAGCAGACGTTGTCGACGCGAGGTGAAAGTATGTCACGATTTTTTCGTCGTAAGAGATTTTGCCGGTTCACGGCCGAAGGCGTCAAGGAGATCGATTACAAGGATCTAAACACGCTCAAGGCTTACCTTACAGAGACCGGCAAGATCATGCCGAGCCGCATCTCCGGCACGAAGGCGCGTTATCAACGCCAACTGGCAACGGCCATCAAGCGGGCGAGGTTCCTCGCGCTGCTTCCCTATTGTGATTCTCATTAAAAACGCCACCCCCGGCCGCCGCTTGGACGGTCCGACGTGATGGTGTGAAGATCCTCGCCGAATATGTGATGCACGGGCGCTTGCAGGCGGCTGGGGTCGCGGGTTTATGCGGTGTTTTGAGCTGGCTCATGCCTCCGGTTTCCTACCTGAGCGGGGCCGCCGTCGGTCTGGTCGCGCTCCGGCACGGCGCGCGCGAGGGGGCCTTTGTCATTGCCGGCGCCGCTTTGCTGAGCGGCGCGGTGGCGTTCGGCGGTTTTCAAAACCTTCTGCCGGTGGCGTCGCTACTCGTGGCGCTGTGGCTGCCGGTATGGCTCGCGGCTCTGGTGTTGCGCGTCTCACGCGAGCAGGGCGTGATGCTGTCGGCGGTTGGCGTGATGGCGGGGCTTTTTGTCATCGCGATGCGCGTCACGCTGAGCGACGTCGATGCCTGGTGGGAGGAGATATTGAAGCGCGTGTTGCGGCAGGCCGAGCCCGATCGCGATGTTCTCGTCCCGGAAGAAATGCTCGTGGAGCTTGCCGCGGTGATGAATCCGCTTATCGCCGCAGCCTTAGAACTGAGCGTCGTCGTAACCCTGCTCCTGGCGCGCTGGTGGCAGGCGGCGCTCTATAACCCGGGAGGCTTTCGTGCGGAGTTCGAGTTGCTGCGCTTACCTGGACCCCTGGCGGTGCCGACCGTTATCATGATTCTCTACGTCGTATATGAATTCGTGACTGAAGCGCGCCCCTACGGCGTGATCGTGGATCTGGTGGTCGTGGCCTGCGTGCTGTATTGCTTTCAGGGTCTCGCGGTCGTGCACCACCAGCATCGAGCCCGGAAACATTCCAAGGTTTGGCTCGTGATTCTCTACGTGGTGCTGTTTTTCACCCCGCACTACACCGTGTTCGGCCTCGCCGCTTGTGGCTTACTGGACCGGGCGGTCAACTTCAGAGGGCTACCTCCACCAAGTTTTCGCGGGGGCGCTGCGGCCTGAGAGTTTGTGAAAAAACCTAAACGTATCCCGCGATAGGCGAGCGTGGTATTGTGGAGTGTCTCGACGCATCCAGCGATCTAAAGAGCATTTAGTGAAAGCAATGAGGTGAGGTAATGGAAGTCATCCTAATCGAGAGAGTGCATCGGCTCGGTGATCTCGGCGACCGCGTGAAGGTGAAGCCGGGGTATGCCCGTAACTATCTCGTTCCAACCCGGAAAGCAGTGCCGGCAACGGCCGCGAGCCTAGCCAAGTTTGAAGCCGCCCGCAGCGAGTTGATTAAATCCCAGGCGCTGGCGCTGGCCGAGGCTCGGTCGCTGGCCGAGGCGCTGGAAAACCTGTCCGTAACCATTCGGGCCCGGGCCGGATCCGAGGGGAAGCTGTTTGGGTCGGTCGGCACGCTCGACATCGCGACCGCGGTGACCGAAGCGGGGGTGGCAATGGAAAAGAAACAGATCAGGCTACCTCAAGGGCCCCTGCGCGAGGTCGGCGCGCACGAAGTCCGATTGCATCTGCACCCGGACGTGGACGTGGCGATCAAGGTCGTCATTGCGGCAGAAGACGAAGGACCCTCCTAAGCGCTTAGACACGGATAAGCGTATGTCGGTCAAACTGCGGCGGCGAGCCCTCGGCCCTGCAGCGCTACGCATTGGAGCGACCGGTCTACGAGCGCGGGCCGGCTAGCGTGGAGTATCGGGCTTCCAATCCTCGGGGCGCCCTTCGAGAAGGTCCTAAGGTCCCGCCGCACTCCGTCGAGGCCGAGCAGTCCGTATTGGGCGGATTGTTGCTCGACAACGAAAGTTGGGCTCAGGTCGTCGAGCGCCTTACCGAGCATGACTTCTATCGTTTGGAGCACCGGCTGATCTTCCGCGCTATCGAAGCTTTGGCGGCGGAGAGCAAGCCTTACGATGTAATCACGCTGTCGGAATGGCTCACGACCACGGCGGAGATCGAAAAGGCGGGCGGACTCGCTTATCTTGTCGCGCTGGTCGAGAATACGCCCAGCGCCGCCAACATCGCCGCTTACGCGGACATCGTCCGGGAACGCGCGGTGCTGCGGCAACTCATACATGCCGGCACGGAGATCGCCAACGGCGCCTTTAATCCCGAAGGACGCAGCTCCGATGAGTTGCTCGATGCCGCGGAACGCGTGGTCTTCGAGATCGCCGACCACCAGCAGCGCGGACGCCGCGGTTACCTGAAGGTACAAGAGCTTTTGGCCCACGCCCTGGACCGCATCGACACGCTGTTTCATAAGGGCAGCGCGATCACGGGGATAGCAACCGGCTTTACCGATTTCGATGAGCTTACGGCGGGGCTCCAGCCTTCGGATTTAATCATAGTCGCCGGGCGGCCGTCGATGGGCAAGACCGCTTTTGCCATCAATATCGCGGAGCACGCCGCGATCAAGGATGACCTGCCGGTCGCGATTTTCTCCATGGAAATGTCGGGCGAGCAGCTGGCGATGCGCATGATCGCCTCGCTCGGGCGCATCGACCAGAGAAAGGTGCGGACCGGAAAGCTGAGCGACGATGATTGGCCCCGCGTTACCTCGACGGTGGCGATCTTGGACAAAGCCAAGATGTTTATCGACGACACGCCGGCCTTGGCGCCGGGCGAGCTTTGCGGCAAGTGCCGGCGCATTGCCCGCGAGCACGGGCTGAGTCTTGTGATCGTCGATTATCTACAGCTCATGCAGGTTCCGGGAATCAAGGAAAACCGGGCGACCGAAATCTCGGAAATATCGCGCACCCTCAAGGCCCTCGCAAAAGAGCTGCACGTTCCGGTCGTCGCTTTGTCGCAGTTGAATCGCGGCTTGGAGCAGCGGCCCGACAAGCGCCCGCGCATGGCGGATCTGCGCGAATCCGGCGCCATCGAACAAGACGCCGATCTCATCGTGTTTATTTATCGCGATGAGGTCTACGACGAGAACAGCGCCGACAAGGGGATCGCCGAGGTCATCGTGGCGAAACAACGCAACGGTCCCATCGGCACGGTGCGTATGACCTTCTTGGGGCAATTCACGCGCTTTGAGAGCTTTACCGCCGAGAGCTACGGGCGGCCGGCGAGGGATTATGGATGAGC
>JBOIDM010000294.1:0-3675 GCA_050740575.1 Gammaproteobacteria bacterium | reverse complement strand
CGTTTCAAGCCGCGCGGGTGTTCCGCATGTTCTGAGCCGCCCATCGGTTTTGATCTCCGGATTAGCTTTTAAACAGGTCGCGAAATGGAGTGTGGAAACGCGGTCATTTGCGCGCCGCTTTAATCCGAGCGGGTTGAACGAGATCGCCGGTCGCGTTGCCGAACGCATTGCGTTCGTAGGTAATGACGGCCGCGAGCTTGACATCGTCCAGTTGACCTTCGTAAGGCAACATCGCCGTACCCGCTTTGCCCCGCAATACGATGTCGAGATGCGGATCGAGCGGGCCCATGGCGATGGGGCTGCCGGCGAGGGGCGGGAATGCGCCTGGCACCCCTTGACCATCGGCTTGGTGGCAAGCGGCGCAGTTGGCGTTATATACCTTCCGCCCCTCGGCCATGAGCTCGTCCTTGGTGAAGGTCTTGCCCGCGGCATCTCGCGCCGCGGCCAGGAGCGTTTTTTGCCCGCTGACCCATTGCGTATAGTCTTGCTCGCTCTTGGCCTCGACGACAATCGGCATGAAAGCATGTCCGCGGCCGCATAGCTCGGCGCACTGCCCTCGATAGGTACCAGGTTTTTCGATTCTCACCCAACCTTCATTAATAAATCCCGGGGTCGCGTCTTGCTTCCAGCCGAAGTCGGGAACCCACCAAGCGTGCAGCACATCCGCGGCCGTGATCAGGAACCGTACCTTTTTACCCACCGGTAACACGAGCGGGTTATCTACCTCCTGCAGATAATGCGCTCCCTTCTCCTCGCCCTTGTAGATCTGCTCGCTTGGGGTTTTCAAGTTGCTGACGAATTTAATCCCGTCCTCGAGGTACTCGTACCGCCACTTCCACTGGTAACCCGTCACTTTAATCGTGACATCCGCTTCCGAAGTGTCGTACATCGCAATCATCGCCTTGGTGGCGGGCACGGCCATCAGCACGAGGATCAGGAAAGGGACCACGGTCCACAGCACCTCGACCAGGGTGTTTTCGTGGAACTGTACCGCCACCGCGCCCTTGGATTTCCTGTGCGCGAAGATGGAGTAAAACATGAAACCATAGAGCAAAGCTGCGATCACCACGCAGATCCCTAGGATCAGCATGTGCAGGTCATAGACTTTGTGCGAGATCGGCGTCACGCCCTGCGGCATGTTGAAAGTGAAATCCGCCCAGGCGATCCCGGACCAAGGGATCAATGCCATTGGCATAAGCCAAACAGGTTGCCTAAACTGCATTAATCTCTTGTTCCTCTGTACGACGGGGATCGCGTGTGCCTAGCCCACATTTAAGCCGAAATGAGAATCGAGACGATCCGATAGCCTCCCGCCCGAACCGCCGGCAACGCCTGATACGAGCGTGTATCTTTCCTCGGACGGAGCGACGCGATCGGATGATTAAATGAGACCCTGAATCGCAATGCGCGCGAATAACGGGTCCGCGGATCTGATAGCTTGTTCGAGCCTTCGCTTCCCAATGTCGCAGCGCAAAACCAAATGTTAGCGTCCTCCCGCCGTCAATTCAATAATATGTAATCCGAACACCCTGTCTACCAATCCGGCGATCGAAAAGGAGGTGTTGCATTACACCCGGGGGCCCTCCAAGGCACCAGAGATCGGCAATCAGCCGAAGCTTATGTAATGATAGGGTAATATCAGGTTTTGAGCGGTGAGGAGGATGGCGTATGCTTCCGCCAGCGGAGGCACCGATGTACTCGGGCTATCACGAGGTCGTATCGCCGACCGCTATGGTGCGGCAGGCACTCCAAGCCCGCGGTTGGAGGTACACGAGCACTCCGAAGCACGGCTCGTAACCGGAAACACATAAGCAGATCAGGCTAATAGATATGGCAAGAAAGCAAAACGACCGCATCGAACCGAAGCTGAAGCGAAAGGACTATGAAAACGAGCTACGCAGGCTCCAGGCAAAGCTCTGCAAGCTGCAAGAGTGGGCAAAGTACAAAGGCCTGCGGGTCATCGTTGTCTTCGAGGGACGTGACGCCGCAGGCAAAGGCGGAACGATCAAAGCAATTACAGAGCGCGTAAGTCCCCGCGTCTTCCGCGTCATCGCTCTACCGGCGCCTTCGGACCGCGAGAAAAGCCAGATGTACATCCAGCGCTATCTGCCGCACTTCCCGGCGGCGGGCGAGGTGGTGATCTTCGACCGTAGCTGGTACAACCGCGCCGGTGTCGAGTACGTGATGGGCTTTTGCACCAAGGAGCAGCATGACAGGTTCTTAAAGGTCTGCCCCGAGATAGAAAAGCACATCGTCGATAATGGCATCACGTTAATCAAGTACTGGCTCGAGGTAAGCGATGAGGAACAGAAACGCCGCTTCGAGGCACGCATCGAGGATCCGCTGCGCCAGTGGAAGTTGAGCACTATGGACCTGCCATCGCGCGAGCGCTGGTACCAGTACTCCCGCGCCCGCGACACGATGCTGGAGGCGACGGACACCGAGTATGCGCCGTGGCACATCGTGCGTTCGGACGACAAGCGTCGCGGGCGCTTGAACTGCATTGCGCACCTCCTAAGCTTGATCCCTTACAAGAGGGCACCGCGGCCGAAGGTGGAGCTTCCCAAGAGATCGATGAAGTACCGATACGATGACGAGGCCGCACTGGCGGGAAGGCGGTTTGTGCCAGCAACGTACTGACACACGGACAGCGAATGGCTAATCACGGGCCGATGGCCCAGGGCGAGGCCGTCCCGCTCGCCTACCGCATCGCGCCCGGTCTCAAGCTGCTGTTTAGCTATCGACGCGAATGGCTGCGCTACGATCTGGTGGCGGGCGTCTCAGTAGCGGCTGTGGCGTTGCCGACCGCCATCGCGTACGCGCAGCTCGCCGGGTTCGACCCCGTAGTGGGCCTCTATGCGAGCATCCTGCCGCTCCTCGTTTATCCCCTCTTCGGCACCTCGCGGCAATTGATCGTGAACCCGGACGCGGCCACCTGTGCGATGGTCGCGGCCATCCTAGTACCGCTTGCTTCCGGCGATCCCAGTACTTACCTGTCGTTATCGGTAGCGCTTGCGGTGCTCACGGGCCTCGTATGCATCGCCGCGGGATCTTTTCGGCTCGGCTTTCTTGCCGACTTTCTCTCGAAGCCTATCCTGATTGGCTACTTGAACGGCATTGCCCTCAGCATCCTCCTCGGTCAGATCGGCAAAGTATTCGGTTTCCCCATAGAGTCGGGCCGCATCGTTCCGCGCTTGGTCGAGTTCGCCGGCAAGCTGCCAGAGACACACCTACCCACGCTAGGGGTCGGTTCGGTGACACTTGCGGTAATGTTGGTCGTGCGCCGGTTGTTCCCGCAGCTGCCCGCCCCGTTGCTTGCCGTCATCCTCGGCGTGGCACTTGTTAAGGGGTTGGGGCTGGTTGGCCACGGTGTGGCGGTGGTGGGCGAGGTTCCCGCGGGCCTGCCAGAATTGCGGCTGCCGGGCTTTCGATTGGAAGATTTGGAAGTGCTTTTGGGTGGGGCGATCAGTCTTGCCCTGGTAAGCTTCAGCAGTATGATGGTGACGGCCCGGAGCTTTGCCGCGCGCCGACGCTATGACATCGACGTGGACCGCGAGTTTGTGGCGCTTGGTGCATGCAACATCGCCGCGGGGATCTCGCAGGGTTTCGCCGTGAGCGGCGCCGATTCGCGCACCGCAATGGCCGATGTCATGGGCGGGAAGAGCCAGATCACCG
>JBOIDM010000293.1:0-4895 GCA_050740575.1 Gammaproteobacteria bacterium | reverse complement strand
GTCGCCGCGGGCAGCAAAGGCGGGAAAGGAGTCTCCAACGTTTGAAAAGAACAGATCCTGGTCCCCGTCGCCGTCGAAATCGCCCGACGCGACTCCCATCCAGAATCCATAGCCGGATGCGAACGGCACCGCCTCGAAGCGACCGTCGCCCAGATTGCGGAGGATCTCGACCTGCCCAGTGTTCTGCGCGATTGCCAGGTCCTCGTAACGGTCGCCGTCGAGATCGACAAAGGCGGAAGCGAAGGTGTTCTGTTTCGAGGCGGTCACCGGCGTCGTGATGTCGGTGAAATGCAGGTTCCCGTCGTTTCGCAGCAGGCGGTTCGCCTTGGCGTGCTCGGGCAGGTTGAACGTCGCCGAGACGAAGTGCGGGAAGTCCACGAAGTCACTCACGTAGAGATCACCGTCGCCGTCGTGGTCAATGTCGGAGACGGCGACCGCAAGCGGCACGGAGTTCGCGGGCAGTTCGACGGGCAGGTGCCGGGGCGAGAAGGCACCGTCCTCGTTCACGTAAAGCGTGAGGCCGTCGTTGCGTGCGACGACCAGATCGACATCCCCGTCTCCGTCAAGGTCGATGGCGCACGAGCCGTAGGTCGCACTCTTCACACCCTGCGGCGAAAGCCCCGTGCCGGCGATCCGGTCCACGAGCCGCCCGTCCTGCAGAGCGAGCAGGGTGTCCGGCTGACCGGCTCCGCCGCCGACGAAGATCTCCTCGCGGCCGTCGCCGTCCAGGTCGAGCACGGCGGCACCGCTCAGATGGTGCGCGGTCGCCCGATCCCAGCGATGCGCGAAGTCGACGGGGATCACCTCGAAGCGAGGCAGCGCCACGCCATCGGGCACAGCGCGCGACGGCTCGGTCGGATAGATCCAGGCGCAAGCCGACACGGCCACACCCGAGATCAGCGCTAGCGCGAAGTGAAGTGGATATCTCGTCATGTGTTTCTCTCCGAGGGGCCCGCCTCCCCAGCGTGAGCGGCGGAGAGGCGGGTTGGATTAGCTACCTTTGCGATGGCGCCTACTGGCGGACGAACGTTACCCGCCCAACGGGAACGTGCTCGCCCCCTTTTACAAAGTAGGGGGCGTCGCTCAGCTGAATGGGGCCGCGCGGTTCCATGTCGCTGTCGAAGGCACGGTAACTCGTACCGGAGTCGGTTCCCACATCCCAGGCATAGAGCGTGACGGTTTTCTTAGCGAGCCACTGGCCACCCTCGAAGAGGGCGACATCGGCGGCCACCGCGCACCAGTCCGGGCTCGGAGCAATCATTGCTGCGATTGACACCATTGGGTGGGTCGCACCGATCTCGAAGTTCGCCACGGCCTGACCGGGGACGTCGCGGATCGGATCCGGGGTCTCGATCAGCATCCCCGCGGTGCCCGCCTCAGTATCCGAACGGATCTCGGCGTCGAGCGGTTGGTGCTTGCCCTCCTCGCACAGACGCTCGAGTCCAGGCGTCGCGGTGCCTTTGGCGTGGAAGGGCGAGTAGCTGGCATTGTGGGTCACGCCGATCACCGGCGAGAAGTGCGCGAGCAGCGGGAAGTCCTTCGGATGCGTCTCGGAGCTCCAGGTGCGCTCGAAAGTGACCTGGTAGCTGGCGGTGCGGGGGGCCTCCGCGTGGGCAGTAACGATACCGAGAAGACCTGTCGAGAGGGCCGAGGCGATCAATCGTGTTGTGAATTTCATGTTCGTTCTCCTCATGTCATTTTTATCGCGATGTGCGCTTGGGTATAGATAAATGATGTGATCACGCCGACGCTTGCGGAATATCTACAGGCCTTGTTCGTGCCCATAAGATGCTTTCCTACCAACAAACATCAACGTCGATCGCACCTGCACTCAGTAGCGCAACGGGTATGCCAGGCTGTTGGAAAGCGTAATAAACCTAGACGAACTGGATACTTAGCGCGCTGGCCTTAACTTTTGGCCACTGAGATGGCTACCCTTTCGGCCGCAACTTTTCGTGGGTGCCACAAAATGCGGTGGAGGTCCTCCGAGCCCAGCAGCTCGGCGACGTCACGCCGATGCGATAGAGACTTGAGGGATCTGTCCTTGTGGGAGAAGCTGGTGTCTCAAAGTTGTTTTTAGGGGTGGAAGTCCCTTACCGTCACTTGCCCGAAACGGACGGTTAGCATATACGGGGCACGGGGAGGTAACGAACCGTGATAAGCTCGGACGTAGAAGCCCCCAAGAGAATATGAACGTCCGTCCTCCTCGCGAGGCAGCGAAGGTGTTTGACCAATATCCGCTGGAGCGGCTATTCGGCCGTGTTCTGAGCCCACTAGACGACTTCTTGCGTCGCGCGACGGCGGGCGGTGTTGTGCTGGTTGGAACAACAGTTTTGACGTTAATCGCCGCGAATTCCCCGCTCGGGGAGTCGCTCGCGCAGTTCTGGGAGCAGCCCATGAGCATTGGCATGGGCGCATGGACTCTCGAGCAAACGCTCCATCACTGGATCAACGACGGACTCATGGCGCTTTTCTTCCTCGTCGTCGGGCTGGAGCTCAAGCGCGAGGTGCTCGTCGGCGAGCTGGCGTCGCTCCGGGATGCGGCCCTGCCGATCTTCGCGGCCATCGGCGGAATGGTTGTGCCCGCCGCGATCTATTTGGCGTTCAATCCGGAGTCCCCGGCGGCTCACGGCTGGGGTATCCCCATGGCGACCGATATTGCATTTGCGATTGGCATACTCGTCTTGCTCGCCTGGCGCGTGCCGCGCGGACTGGTCATCTTTTTGATGGCACTCGCAATCGCCGACGATCTTGGCGCGGTGCTCGTGATAGCAATTTTTTACATGGGTCAGTTGGACGTCGGCGCCCTCCTGAGCGCGGCCGCGACATTGGCTGTCCTGATGCTGCTAAATCAGGGGGGAATACGCCAGCAGCTACCCTATTGGGTATTTGGCGTTGTCCTTTGGTATTTCGTGCTGCGCTCAGGCATTCATGCGACGATTGCCGGCATCCTATTGGCCTTCACGATCCCGGCGCGCCCGGCACGCACACCCGAGCAGTTCGACGCGCGGGTCTCCCAGCTGCTGGCGGCATTCCGTGCGCATGCCGAGGACCCCAGCACACCGAGCGATCCGCTGACCAGTCACGATATGGCGACGATTGCGGCCAACCTGGAGCGCGACTCGAAAGCCGTCCAGAGCCCGCTGCATCGCACGGAGCACGGGCTAAGCCCCTGGGTGACCTTTGTCGTTCTACCACTCTTCGCTTTCGCGAACGCGGGCATTGATTTCCGCGATGCCGATCTGGTGCGCAACCTAGGTCATCCTATCACTCTCGGCATTGCACTCGGCCTTCTGCTCGGCAAGTTCGCCGGCATCAGCGGATTTAGCTGGCTTGCGATCCGGTTGGGAGTAGCCCGGCTGCCGCCCGAGGTCGAGTGGCGCCACCTGCTCGGTGCCGCTTGGCTGGGCGGCATCGGTTTCACGATGTCGCTGTTCATCAGCCAGCTTGCCTTTGACAATCCCGACGATCTGGAGCTGGCGAAGACAGGTATTCTCTTTGCCTCGCTCGCCGGCGCGCTTATCGGACTTGCGTGGCTCGCCTTCGGTGCATCGCCCCGTCGTCCTCCACTGCGAAACTCGAAAGCGGGTGACGATACGATTTAGATTTTGTGTTTGCTGTGGGAACTCAGCGAAGAGCAGCGCGAGCGCCTCCTCGAGATCGCCAACCGTTGTCCGGTGCACCGCACCCTCACCGCGGAGATCAAGGTACGCTCCTATTTATTGGGTGAGGGAGGAGAATCGCAGGACATCGGCCATCGTCGTGAGCCCCACGGCTCGATGATTAGCCAGAAAGTCATCTAGCCCATCGAGGATCACCGTGACCGCATCTTGGGCGAACTTGTGTTCAAGAAAAGCGCTGTCAACCTCGTTCTGCCCGTATCCCGAACCTTCTAGCTTCGGCGCCGAGCATCCATGCCCTGGTAATGGCGCCCGAGGGTCGAATCACACGGTGTTATCCCGAGACTTAGTTAGGAACGGCTGGACTTTTTCCTCGACCTTGAAGCCTGGTTGCTTAACAGTTGGCTGCGGGTGGCTTTCAAGTAGGATCGTGCCGTCGGCTGGTCATTGACGCACCTGGCCATCACTATCGCCCCAACCAGGCAGGCGACGGTCGCAATTGCCCGCTCTTTTTTGCGTTCAGGCGACGTGTCGTCTATTTGCTTGGAAAGGGTCTCGATCATTTCGCTGATGCCCTTGGCGACGCTTTCGCGCACCGCAGGGCCCGCACGCGCGATTTCGCTTCCAAGGGCGGGTACGGCGCAACCCGTCCCCGGATCCCTCAGGTGCTCTTCTGTCAGGTAGAGGTCGACTAGGCTGGCGAAACCGCTCTTAGTCCGCGCGTTCTCCAACACTTTATGCCACCCAGTCACCGATTCACCGAATGCGGCTTCCATGGCTTCAGAGGTGAGCGCCTCTTTGGAGTCGAAATGAGTATAGAACCCGCCATGGGTAAGTCCGATCTCACTCATCAATTCGGCCACACTAATCCCGTGTAACCCTCGTTCGCGAAGGAGTGTCGATGCGGCTTTAATGATCTCTTGCCGCGTCCTGGCGGCCTCTTCTCTTGAACGTCGCATATGTGATTCTCCGCTGCCCCAGTCTTGTCAATGTCCACCGGCATGGGAAGCGCTGACGCCGACCAAAACCAACTTCGCGGCACCTCTTGACAAATTTATATTACGAGCATAATCTTTTATTACATTACAAGCATCATCTAAATATTCGGCCGATGCGCTTTGGTTTATAACGATCGACAGCGAGACCAATTAGGAGCGAATGGCATGATAAATATCCTTTCTCGTATGAATAAAGAGCTGGCGTCTTGGATAGCTATGTTTCAATTCCTGCAGGGATTGGATCGGTATAGGTCGAATTTAGAGCTGGGAGGCGAAG
>JBOIDM010000292.1:0-7549 GCA_050740575.1 Gammaproteobacteria bacterium | reverse complement strand
TCTGCTGCTTTTCCGTGGCCGTATCCTCTATAACATCGTGTAGGATGGCGGCGGCCAAGGTTTCATAATCCATCCGCATCCCGAGCAGGATGCGGGCGACGGCGAGGGGATGCTCGATGTACGGCTCGCCGCTCATGCGCCGCTGACCTTCATGCGCCCGGGCCCCGAACTCGTAGGCGCGCCGCAGCGCCGCGACTTGAGCGGGCTTCAGGTATTCGCGGGCAAGCAGGCACACCTCCTCGATTTGGCGTAGCGCCGAGGCCGACGGCGCGGACAATTCCTTCGCCGCTCGGGTTGAGGCCAGGGGGAGAAATGGCCAAATCTTCATGCTGATGCCGATTGCTGGCGAGCCCGCGCGCCGGAGCCCGCCGCTAGTCACTCCTTGGTCGAATCGGGAAGCGGATAGAAAATGTCCTCTCCCTTCTCCTTGGCTTCGATGGCGGCCAAGGTATCCCGGGTAATCAAGCCCTCGGCGATCTCGCGCAGCGCAATGACCGTCGGTTTATCATTCTCCGCGGCCACCAAGGGTTGCGATCCCATTGCAAGCTGGCGGGCACGCTTGCTTGCCAGCATCACGAGATCAAAGCGATTGTTAGCATAAGGAAGACAATCTTCCACGGTGATTCGCGCCATAGTATTTCCTCTAAATTTACCCTTAGGTCTTCTTAGGCTCCAATAGATCCAGCACCAGCGAGTGCAGCGCGGCGCGTTGCCGCTTGCTGCCGAGACGGCCGGCGCGAAGGATCGCGCGCAGATCGCCGAGCGCGCGTTCGAAGTCATCGTTAACGAGTAGATAATCGTATTCGGAATAATGCGACATCTCACTCACGGCTGCCAGCATCCGCCGGGAAATGACCGCCTCGTCATCCATGCCGCGGGTTTTAAGCCGATGTTCCAAGTCGTGGTAGGACGGGGGAAGGATAAAGATCCCGATCGATTGCGGCCACGCCTTGCGTACCTGTCGCGCGCCCTGCCAATCGATCTCCAACACCACATCGGTCCCACTTTTTAAGTGCGACTCCACCCATTCCCGCGAGGTTCCATAGTAGTGGCCGAATACTTGCGCGTATTCCATGAACGCCGACTGGGCGACCATCGCCTCGAACCTCGCCTCGCCGACAAAATGGTAATCCACCCCTTCGCGCTCTCCGGGACGCATCGCCCGAGTGGTAAAGGAGACCGACAAGGAGACGCCGGGTTGCGCCGCGGTCAAGGCGTTGACGAGGCTCGTCTTTCCGGCACCCGAAGGGGCCGAGACGACGTACAGCAGGCCGCACGCCGCGGGTCGATCATTCAATATTCTGCACCTGCTCTCGCATCTGCTCGATGAGCACTTTGAGCTCGACCGCGCTCGAGGTCGTCTCCGCGTGCACGGATTTCGAGGCGATGGTATTGGCCTCGCGGTTCATCTCCTGCAACAGAAAATCCAAACGCCGGCCAACGGGCGACGCGGTGCCGAACAAGCTCTTGACCTCGTCCAAATGGATCTCGAGGCGGTCCAACTCCTCCGCGACATCCAGCCGCTGCGCCAGCAACATCATCTCCTGCTCCAAGCGCTCGGGTTCCATGCCGCTCGCGAGCTCCTGCACGCGCTTCATTAAACGCTCCCTGAGCGCACTCATGATTTCCGGGACCCGCTCCCGCAGCCGCGCGAGCCGAGCGGCGGCGTCCTCGCGGCGTTCTTCTATGACGCTCCGCAGCCGTCCTCCCTCACGCCGCCGCGCCTCGACGAGCGCGCTGAGCGCCGAGTCCAGTAGCTGCATTAGCGGCTCGCCGATCGCCTCCACGTCGGG
The DNA here is from genome assembly GCA_050740575.1 of Gammaproteobacteria bacterium. Taxonomy (GTDB): domain Bacteria; phylum Pseudomonadota; class Gammaproteobacteria; order JACCXJ01; family JACCXJ01; genus USCg-Taylor. The sequence goes on along the minus strand of JBOIDM010000292.1, from coordinate 5,756 downwards.
GGGCGTAAACTCCACCACCCCGGGCCAGCGCAGCAGATCGAGGGCGCTGATGGGAGCAGGCTGATCGAGCATACCGTTCACTCGCTCGCAAGCATCAATCAATTGCCGCACCAGCTCCAATCTCAGCACCGGCGCCATCGAGGCGCTCTCCAACGGACTGCACCGTAATACACAATCCACCTTTCCGCGCTGGATACGGCTCCCGACCCGCTCGCGCACGCGCCCTTCGAGGCCGCGCAACTCCTCCGGAAGACGCACGGAGATCTCCAGATAACGGTGATTGACCGAGCGCAATTCCCAGATGCACTCGGCCCACTCCCCCTGCCCCGCCAGGCGCGCAAACGCCGTCATGCTACTTACCATCTTAAGGTTCCCGCCGTGCGAAATTGCACCATGGTAACCCGGCGCCGGGGTCCAGGAAAATCGCTGATGACCGAAACCTCTGTCCCGCCACGCGAATGAAGCATCTCGGCTTCAGTGTTAATGGTTCGAACGATCTGCTCCGCCAAGCGTACTACCCCTCTCTCGGTCAATTTTTTCAAGTAACCCTTGACCTCGACCACGAAATCGCCGGCAAGGCGCCGCGTCTTAACGTTAACTAAACGCACCTTCAAGTAAGCGAACAAATAACTCGGCTTATGAAGGCGCCCGACCGCAACCCAATCCGCCCTAAATCGTTGACCTAATTCTGCTGCAACTTCCGGGTGGTCGAAGAGGTAACCAAACGCCACATTGGCTTTCGCTTGAGTGTCGGGATCGATAAGCACCGCCTCATAGGAGTCTTTATTCACCAATGCCTCGCGTAACAAAGGCGCAACTGAGGCGGTCCGTTCCAGCTCCTCCGGCGCACGCGGCAGGAGCGTCAAATCGTGCAGCTCGAAATCCAATACCGCGATGCGCGTCTGCGCGAATGCCGGGGCACTGCACAATGCGAACAAACCCAACGTGGCGCGTGCAATGCGCTTCAATGCGGTATTACTCCCCTGCATAGAAGTAGTCTTGCTGGACTGGACGGTGAATCGTAATACCAAGCTTACTTGCCTGGGCACACTTACCCTGAGCGCGAAGAGCCACGACGGCCATGTCCGGAAGTAAGACTTCCGGCTGTCGAGAGTGGAACCGGAGCCTATGCGGCGCTATGTGAGGATTCCTAGCATTTACTCTCCATCACGCACCAGCGACAATTTTCAAAGTCTGCCCTAGCGACCGATTTCCTCCAGGAGACTGACCAGATCATCCGCATGCTCCTCCTCCATCGCCAGGATCCCTTCCAGCATCCGGCGGGTGGTCGGGTCATCGTTGCCGAGATATGCGATCATCTCCCGATAGCTATCGATAGCGATGCGTTCGGCCACGAGATCTTCCTTAATCATATCGATGAGCGAATTGCCCTCGACGTACTCGGCATGGCTGCGGGTAAGGAGCCCCTCGGGGGAGAAGTTCGGCTCCCCGCCGAGCTGCACGATGCGGGCGGCGATCTGATCCGCGTGCATCTGTTCCTCGTTCGCGTGTTGCAGAAACTCCGCCGCGACGCTCTGGGCATTGATACCCGAGGCCATGAAGTAATGGCGCTTGTAGCGCAATACGCAGACGATCTCGGTCGCCAAGGCTTCGTTGAGAAGCTTCAGCACCGTCGCCCGCTCGGCCCTGTAGCCTTCCGTGACCGCGCCGGCCTCGAGATGTTGCCGGGCGCGCTCGCGCAAGGTCTTAATGTCGGTAAGGAAGGGCTTGTCCATCGTTCTCAGTGGCCTTGCCTTGTTCCCAGTAGATTTGCGCTTTGCCCATATTGCCCGGAACGTCCTTCAAAAACTCCGTCTTGGCTGCTTCGTTGCCGAAGCAATAGGTCTTGCCGTCCTCGGCGACCCAGTTGACCGAGCAATCGGTGGCTATGTGCTGCTTCATCGCAAGACCCATGGTGCAATCCTTCTTGAACTCGCCTTCGGCGGCGTGCACGGATACCCCCGCCAGCAACGCGATGACTAAGTTGATCTGGATTGACTGTTTCATCGATTTCTCCTCTCGACCGATCTTCGTTGTGTACTAAGTATACATGCTACGCTCGGATCGCACTCTAACGATGACCTGCTTCATCGCGATGCGGGCAAGCGGCCATCCTCACGCCAGCAACGCTTGTTCTAACAGGCGCTGCTGGCGTGAGCCGGACAGGTCGAGGGGTGGTTGCGGCGGCAGAGGATCGGGAACGAAAGTGCGCACGGCTTCGCCGATGGTGGTCGTGACTTCGTAGTGGCCGGTCGGGCTCCGGTTCATTCGCTGCGCACCCTATTCAAGCCAGCTTTAAAGGGCTATCCGCCGCTCAAGGCCCCGAGGATATGGATCTCGTCCTTGGCCGAGAGCCGTTGCCGGAGATCGCGGGTCGCGGCGCCGTTGACGAAGAGCCGGATATGGGGGCGCACGTGATCCTGCTCGTCCACGAGCCGGAACTGGAGGCCGGGGTAGCGGCGGTCGAGATCGCGCAAGACCTGCTTCAAGGTCGCCCCGCGGGCATCGATTTCCTCGCACCCTTCGGTGTAATGGCGCATGTGGGAAGAGACGAAGACGCGCACCGCCTCTCATCCGACTTCGACGGCCAGCACCTTCGGAAGGTGCCGGGCGATCGGCGCCCAGCGCTCTCCTTCGTCGCGCGAGGCCCAGATCTCTCCGCCGGTGGTGCCCAGATAAACCCCGACCGGGTCGTGGCGGTCGACAGCCAAGGCTTGGCGGTAGACGGTGAACCAGGCATGTCGGTTTGGAAATCCCCGATCCTGGCGCACCCAACGCCGTCCGGCGTCGCGGCTACGGTAGGCGGCCGGCTTGCCGTCGGGGCTGGTGCGGGGCCAGACGCGGGTGCCGTCCATGGGAAAGACCCAGAGGGTGTCAGGATCGCGCGGGTGGGCCGCGATGGGGAAACCGATGTCGCCGATCCCCTTGGGCATGGGTACCCCGATCCGCTCCCAGGTCTCGCCGGGCCGGTCGAGGCGATAGATCCCGCAGTGGTTCTGCTGGTAGAGGCGATTCGGGTCTGCCGGCGACATGACCACGCAATGCGGATCATGGCCGAACTCCGGATAGGGATCGGGAAGAAAGTCGGCGAGTACGCCGCGGTTGAGGGCTGTCCAGGTCTTGCCGCGATCTCGAGACTCGAAGACCCCGCCGGTCGAGAGGCCCAGGTAGAGGTGCTTGGGATCGCATGGATCGACCAGGACGGAATGGGTGAAAGGGCCGCCGGGCGGGGACCCGATCCCCCAGCGGGGCATGTCGGGGCAGTCGTTGAAACCGGCGACTCCCCGCCAGGTGACACCGCCGTCTTCGCTGCGGAAGAGTCCCACGGGCACAGTGCCGCAGTACCACACCCTTGGCTCGCTCGGGTGGCCCGGCGTTAGCCAGAAGGTATGCTCCACGACGCGTTTGGGCTCATCGCCCCGGGCTTTACGGAAGGCCGGCGGCCGCCTGGCCTCCTCCCAGGTCTTGCCGTTATCTTCCGAACGCAGGACGGTCGGGCCGAGGTGACCCGTGCGCGTGCCCACGAGCAGGGTCCGGCCGTCCCGATGATCGCGCACCACGTGGTTAACCACCTGGCCGAACAGCCAGGTGCCCTGAAGCGTCCAGGCGGAGCGCCGCGGGTTGCCGACTAGGATGAAGGCGCCCTTCGCCGTAGCGATAAGGAGGCTGACCTTGCCGCGGGTGGGCGGTAGTGTGGTCAGAGCTTCGCTGTGCATAGTCGCGCGTTGGACCTGGATCAACCTTAGCAACTCCGGCAGTGCGCCGGTCTGGAATAGTCTATGCCCAACGGCGTGCGTCGGCTACCCGGTCGTTCGGCCTCGGCAGGCCTAAATCGTCGTTCGGCAAGCCCGCGTCCGAAAACATCGCTCCCGCGGCGAGTTAGGAGCCCCACTTGCGTAACTCCGGCGGCGTCCCCAGTTCAGGCACGCGAATCCAGTTTATAATGCCCGGCCATTCACATTGGAGGAGAGGGAACTATGCGACCGAGCGGACGAAAGGCCGATGAATTACGACCGATTGCGATCAAACGCAACTTTACCCGCTATGCCGAAGGTTCCGTGTTAGTCGAATACGGGCACACCAAGGTCATCTGCAACGCAAGCATCGATGAGCGCGTCCCCCCGTTTCTCCGCGGTAGCGGGAAAGGCTGGGTGACCGCCGAATACGGAATGCTACCGCGAGCGACGAACAGCCGCATGCGACGAGAATCGAGCGAGGGGCGGCAAAGCGGTAGGACGCTCGAGATCCAGCGTCTCATCGGCCGATCCTTGCGCGCGGTTGTTGATTTTAGCGCTTTAGGGGAACGCACGATCACGATCGACTGCGACGTTATTCAAGCCGACGGGGGAACGCGCACCGCTTCCATCACGGGCGGCTACGTGGCCTTGGCGGACGCGATCGCCACTTTGGTCCGTAAAGGCGTGTTTAAGGCCAGCCCGATCCACGGCATCGTGGCGGCCGTATCGGTCGGCATCTACCGCGGCAACGTGGTCGTGGATCTCGATTACAGCGAGGACAGCGAGGCGGAAACCGACATGAACGTGGTCATGAACGATATGGGTAATTTTATCGAACTGCAAGGAACCGCCGAAGGTCACGCCTTTCGCATGGATGAGCTGCACAAAATGCTCGATCTCGCCCGCCAAGGAACCGCCAAACTTATCGTGTTGCAACGCCAAATATTAGCCACGTGACGGCCGCGGTAAGCAAGCGCCTTCCACGCCGGGTTCTCCTCGCGAGCGCCAATCGCGGTAAGCTTCGAGAGATCGCCGCGATTCTCGACGGCGTGGGAATCGAGGTCCTCGCACAGTCCGAATTCCACCTCGACGAGGCCGCGGAAACCGGCCTCACCTTCGTTGAAAATGCTATTATTAAAGCGCGATGGGCCGCAGCCCGGACGGGTCTTCCCGCCATCGCCGATGATTCCGGCCTCGAGGTAGAGGCCCTCGGTGGCGCTCCGGGGATCTATTCGGCACGCTACGCCGGGCCGGAGGCTAGCGATCAAGCAAATGTAGACAAGCTATTGCGCGTAGCGGCGCCGATTCCGGACGACCGCCGCCAGGCCCGGTTTCATTGCACCATGGTTTATCTCAGACAGGCCGCCGATCCGTCTCCGCTCATCGCCGAGGGCGTTTGGGAAGGCCGCCTGCTGCGCGCTCCCCAAGGACGTAATGGGTTCGGTTACGACCCGGTCTTTTACCTACCGGAGCATGGGTGCTCCGCCGCCGATCTGGATCCGGAAACCAAGAACCGCTTGAGCCACCGGGGTCACGCGTTGCGACAGCTCTACACGCTGCTATGCGCGCGCCATGACCTGTCGTAAATCATGATACTGCGGGAACCGCCGCCGCTTTCGCTTTATGTGCACTTCCCGTGGTGCGTGCGCAAATGCCCGTATTGTGACTTCAACTCGCACGAGGTCCGCGGGGATCTGCCCGAGCAAGATTATTTACGAGCCTTGCTTCTGGATCTCGACTACGAACGGGCGCGCGTCCCTACGCGCGAGCTGATCAGCGTGTTTATCGGGGGCGGCACACCGAGTTTATTGTCGGGAGCGGCGCTCGGCACTCTGCTGGATGGGATCCGCGGGCGACTGCAGCTCGGCGCACAAGCCGAGATCACCTTGGAATCCAATCCGGGCACACTTTCCGCCGAGCGCCTCCGGGACTATCGGCAAGCCGGTGTCAATCGCCTGTCGATAGGCGTCCAAAGCCTGCGCGATCCCCAATTGGCGTCGCTCGGCCGCATCCACAGCG
>JBOIDM010000291.1:0-4558 GCA_050740575.1 Gammaproteobacteria bacterium | reverse complement strand
CGGTGCAGTTGACCCCGTGGGTCGAGCGCACCACCTTGTCGAAGCGCCAGCGGTTGCGATAGGCGTCCTCCCACTGGCGATCCTCGTTGGTGACGATGCCGTGGCCGTTCGAAAACGTGCCCTGGACTCGTTTGAAGAATCGCAGGCGATCGAGAAAATGACTCACTCTAAGGTCTCCTGTCTACACGCGCCGAGCTTTTCATTGGGTCCGATCCCACGCGCTTCAAGCCGGAATGCTCATCAGTCCCTTGCTGACCATGACGGCGGGACCGCCGACCCGGACGGTAAGATCCGCGGTCCGTTTATTATCCATCTCCACCGTCAATAGGCTTTTGCGGGTGGTCGCTTCCCCCCGCTCGATGGTGAAACCGTAGGTTCCGATGCGGATGTGCGGATGGGCGCAGAGATACCCCGCGAAGGCGGGCATCGCCGATCCGATCGGAGGATCATCGTCAAAGCCGATGTGGGGACCGATGAGCCGCGCATGGAAATTGGATGCGAGCGTTTCCGTGCGGGTCGCAAAAAGCAGGATCTCGCGGGCGAGCGTTGCGGGGGCCGTGGATTGGCTCCATGCCGCGTAATCGAAGCGTGCTTTACGCACCGCCGCGTAAGACCTGAGCGGTACAATGAGATATGGATATCCACACGACACGATCAAGGGGGAGTATTTTGGAGCCCCGAGATCCGAAGCCGTCAAGGTGAGGATGGCGGGCAGTTCGTCTTCGGCCGGTACGAACCGGTCGATCGTATGCTGCGTCTTAGAGGAAAACTGCACGAATACCGGCTTGGCCAGCGCCGGTGGCACGCTCGGATCGCGGGTGATGTGCACGTCCACCGCACCGCTCTTCTGCTCGAGCATCAGCGGCGTGTGCGGCTGCGCCAGCGTGATCGCGCCGATCGCGGCGAGTACGAAAGCGGCGGCGATGATCGCGTGACCTCCAAACTCGGCTTCGGCCAAGGGAGAAAAGATGCGGATCCGCCGCCTGCCGGCACCTTCTAGCGCCGGAAACACGAACACGGTTTGCGGGAGATTTAACTCCCGCGCGATAAGTTGCATCTTCGCCATATCCAGCCCTTCGGCGTCGGGAAACACGGCGATCTGCGCGCCATGAAACACGGTATCGGTGAACACATCGGCGGTGTAGAACTCAAGATCCACGGCTTGTTTTCCTTATACTTGTTCATGGCGAAGCCAGTTTGAGCCTTTCAGTCCGCCAACCTGCACCCGGTCCCCGACGATTCGCACCGCGTAAGTCTCGAGGCGGATCTCCTTTTTCTCGAGACATTGCCCCGTGGTGAGGCTGAAGTGCTGTTTGTAGAGCGGTGAGGCGACAACGAGCTCACCATTGATATCACCGACGATGCCGCGGTGCAAGACATTCGCCTTGCCGATGGGATCGTAGTTGTCGATCGCGTAGAGGCCGTCTTCGTTCAGGTAGAATATCGCGACGTGGCGGCCTTGCACCAGCGCGCAACCGCCGTACCAGGGGACTAAATCGTCGAGCGCGCAAACATCCATCCACGATTCCTCAACCTCGATCGCCAAAGCTTGGTTTGCTCCTCTCACGGTTCAATCGCGTCACGCGGTCTTGGCGAGACCGAGCTTTTCTGCTTCGGTTGCCGGCCGGATCTGGCCGCGCTCGTGCACGAAGATCACGTTGCCGTCTTTCTGATCGCTATTGATGAAATGACGGAAACGCTTGACCTTGTCGGGATCCTCGATGGTCTTTCTCCATTCGCATTCATAGGTGTCGATGACCGCCGCCATCTCCGCTTCCAATTCCGCGCAGATCCCGAGCTTGTCATGGATAATGACGTCTTTCAGGTACTCGAGGCCGCCTTCCATGTTTTCCATCCACACGGAGGTTCGCTGCAGACGGTCGGCGGTGCGGATGTAGAACATGAAGAAGCGGTCTATGTACCTGATCAAAGTCTCCTTATCAAGGTTCGTGGCGAATAGATCGGCGTGCCGAGGTTTCATGCCGCCGTTGCCGCAGACATAAAGAGCCCAGCCGTTCTCGGTCGCGATCACTCCCACGTCCTTGCCCTGCGCCTCCGCGCACTCGCGGGTGCAACCGGAGACCGCCATCTTGATTTTATGCGGCGCGCGCAAGCCCTTGTACCGGTTCTCGATCTCAATCGCGAGGCCCACGCTGTCCTGGACCCCGTAACGGCACCAGGTGCTGCCGACACAGGATTTGACGGTGCGCAAGGCCTTGGCATATGCATGGCCGGATTCGAAACCCGCGGCAACCAAGTCCTTCCAGATGTGCGGCAACTGATCGACGCGCGCCCCGAACATATCGATGCGTTGCGCGCCCGTGATCTTGGTGTAAAGCCCGTGCTGCTTCGCGACCCGTCCGAGCGCGATAAGCTTGTCGGGGGTGATCTCCCCGCCCGCGACGCGCGGGATCACCGAATAGGTGCCGTCCTTCTGCATATTGGCGAGATAGTGATCGTTGGTGTCTTGCAGCCCCGCGTGCTCCTTCTTTAAGACATAGTCGTTCCAACATGCGGCCAGGATGGAGGCCACCGCCGGTTTGCAAATGTCGCAGCCGAAGCCGCGGCCGTGGTTATCCAGTAACTCCTCGAAGGTCTTGCAGCGTTCGACCCGAACGATGTGGTAGATCTCTTGGCGGGAGTGAGGGAAATGCTCGCAGAGATCCTTTTTAACGGCGAACCCGAGCCGGGCCAGCTCCTTGTTCAGGATTTGGGTCAGGAGGGGCGCGCAGCCGCCGCAGGTCGTGCTGGCCTTGGTAGTGGACTTCAATGCGCCTAGGCTCCTCGCCCCGCTTTGGATGGCCGCACAAATCTGGCCTTTGCTGACGTTGTTGCAAGAACAGATCTGGGCCATCTCCGGCAGGGCATCGACGCCGAGACCCGGCGCGCTGCCCGGGCTCGCTGGCAAAATCAACACCTCGGGATGTTCGGGTAGGCGGAGACCGTTGAGCACGATCTGCAAAAGGTTCCCATACGCCTCGGCCTCGCCCACCAGGACCGCGCCGAGCAGGAGCTTGCCGTCGGCGCTCACCACCAGCTTCTTGTAAATGCCGTTCGGCTCGTCGATGAAGGTGTAGGCGCGTGCGCCGTGCTTTTTGCCATGCGCGTCCCCGATGCTCGCGACATCAATGCCCAGAAGCTTGAGCTTGGTGCTCATATCGGCGCCGGTGAAGCTCGCCTCGCCTCCGCGCAGATGGTCCGCTGCGACCTCGGCCATCTGATAGCCCGGCGCGACCAGCCCAAAAATTTGATGGTTCCATACGGCGCATTCGCCGATGGCATAAATATCGGGGTCCGAGGTCTGGCAATGATTATTAATTTGAATTCCGCCCCGAGTGCCGATCGCCAAATCGCACGTCCGCGCCATCTCATCGCGTGGCCGAATGCCGGCCGAGAAGACGACCAGATCCGTCTCCAGAGAACTGCCGTCCTCGAATTCCATCCGCAGCAGACGATCTCCATCTCCGCTGGCCTCGATTCTCGTCGTGTTCTTGGCGGTATGTACCTGGACTCCCAGAGCCTCGATCTTCCTGCGCAGGACGGCGCCGCCACCCTCGTCGATCTGCACCGCCATGAGACGCGGTGCAAATTCGACCACATGCGTTTCGAGTCCGAGATGCTTCAAGGCATTGGCTGCCTCCAGACCGAGCAAACCACCGCCGACAACCACCCCGATCCGACTCGCTTGCGCCTTGGCGGTGATGGCTTCGAGGTCTTCGATGGTGCGGTAGACGAAACAACCTTCGCGATGACCGCCCTGGATGGGTGGCACAAAGGGATAAGAGCCAGTCGCGAGCACCAGCTTGTCATAAGTGACCGCGCGTCCGCGCGCGGAGGTGACGATCTTGTTCACCCGATCGATGGCTATGGCCTTGTCATTCAAATGTACCGTGACGTCGTGCCGCGCATAGAAACCCTCGGGTACAAGCGATAGATCTTGCGCGTTCTTACCGTTAAAGAATTCGGAAAGATGGACTCGATCGTAGGCGTAGCGGGGTTCTTCGCAAAAGGTGACGATCTCGAATCGATGCGCGGCGGTGGAGCCTCCCAAGGTCTCGACGAGCTTGTGACCCACCATGCCGTTACCGATGATTACAATGCGTGTTCTTGTTTGCATACCTTACCTCCGCGAACCCTCTCGTGAGCGTGGAAGCAACCCGCCCGGCGCTGCGCAATCCAGTGCGATCCCAGTGGCATCACAAACGCCGTACCAACCGGTGGTGCAACCGTAACTCACTGAACTAAAGTTAGTTTCACATTGACTACTGGCGGCGGACGTGCACATGGATGGGGCGGCAAGGCACGGCGCGCACCAACGCGGGGCAAGCCTGGTGGTCGCGCGGGAGGGCTCTCGCGACGAGCGGGCTTTTCTCCCTGCACCCATAGAGCGCGTATGATTGGGGGACTGAATCCAAATGCGATTGGAATGGTGTGGAGAGAATCCTATTCTTGACGGGGAAACTAGCCGAACGGGGTCTCGAACGTATCCTGCAGGCGATGCAACCGGCGGATTTTACCTACCGGGTGTTAAACATCGGGGTAAATGTGGCGGCCTTGA
>JBOIDM010000290.1:0-6606 GCA_050740575.1 Gammaproteobacteria bacterium | reverse complement strand
GGCGGTGCGGTATCTGCTCAAGCGGCACCGGGAACGGGATAAAAGCGAAGGCGACGAATCGCTGGTAGAAAGAGAACAAAAGCAGCTCAAGACGCTACGCGAGAAGGTCAAGAAGATCAAGCGCTGGCTGGATCACAACGATGACAAGCCGGGCAAGGGCGGGAAGCCGAAGAAGAGTAACATCACCGACAATGAAAGTGCCAAGATGAAGAGCGCTCACGGGATCCTCCAGGGTTACGATGGGGTGGCGATGGTGGATGCCAAGCATCAGCTCGTGCTGCATGCCGAGGCTTTCGGGGAAGCCCAGGAACACGATTTACTGCTGCCGATGATCGAGGGGACGCGGGAGAGCTTTCAAGGGATGGGTTGTGAGCGAGACATCTTCGCGGAAACCAAGCTCACGGCCGATGCGGGATTTCACACCGAGGCCAACATGAAGCGTTTATTCGAAGAGGGGATCGACGCCTATGTGGCCGATAACTTGTTCCGCAAGCACGCGTAGGGCGCAATAGCGTGAGCGTATTGCGCCGAATGTTTCCGGTGCAAGGCGTGGCGACTCTCGTATCGTAGGATGCCTCGAGTTTCACGGCTGTGCTTATAACATGCCCGACTACCGAAGGTATCGCCTGCCCGGGGGAACCTACTTCTTCACGGTCAACCTGCTCGAACGGCATCCGAACGATTTACTCCTACGCCGCATCGAAGTGTTGCGAGCGGCGGTACGCACCGTCCGCGCACACCACCCGTTCCATGTAGATGCCTGGGTCGTCCTGCCGGATCATCTGCATTGTGTTTGGACACTCCCCCCAGGGGATCACGACTTCACCAATCGATGGCGGCTCATCAAGCAGGCGTTCTCGCGTGCGCTGCCGCTCGCGGAGCGGCGCTCCTCGGTCCGCATCGCGCGCGGGGAACGGGGGATCTGGCAACGGCGATTCTGGGAGCATGCGATCCGCGACGAGAGGGACTATGCCGCCCATATAGACTACTGCCATATCAACCCGGTGAAACACGGTTACGCGAAGCGGGTATCGGAATGGCCCTACTCAACGTTTCATCGTTACGTCACGCGCGGTATCTATCCACCCGATTGGGCTGGCGATGGATGTTCCGAGATGCAGGCGGGTGAACGCAACGGATGAACATCCGGCGCAATACGCTCACGCTATTGCGCCCTACGTGCTCTCTAACTGAGGCCAAGATGACAGATGCTTATGTGTGGATGGTAAAGCAGAAGCGCCAGCGGACGACCGGCGTCCTTATCCCGCATTATCAGAGTCAATCTTCGGTCCGATCACTCTTTCGTCAAGATAGTAATATGAATGCCATAAAGCGTGAGAAATGGACTGAGGCCGATGTTGACGCATTGCCAGCGGGTGAACACGACTATTTTGAGCGGAAACGTGGACAATTATTCACCAACATGGGTGACCTCTTGGGGAAATTAGCGAAGACGATTTCCGCTATGGCGAACTCTGGTGGGGGGTACATCATCCTTGGAGTAGACAATTGTGGTACCCCGGATGGCGTCCCACCCCTCCAGGGGAACACTCCAGTCAGAGACTGGCTCGAACAGAAAATCCCGCGTCTTGTCGAGTACCCACTCGCAGACTTTCGTGTCCACATTGTGGAACCGTCTGCACTCTCCCGTATTCCTCCTGCAAAGCCAGTCATTGTTATTGACATCGGAGATAGCGCGCTTGCACCACATCAGTGTGCACATGGGGGAGGAGATGCTAGGAAATACACCTATTATTACCGGCAGGCAGGGCGCTCGGAACCGGCACCGCATTTCTACCTGGAATTGCTCCGCCAGCGACTCGTGAGCCCAGTTCTTGAGGCGACGCTGGAAAGTGTGGCTCCAGGATGGGCAACACGAGTTGCTGATGGGGTGCTTTTGGCAACCAGGTTACGGTTTCTGGTGCACAATCGTGGTCGTGTGGCAGCCTACAAGTGGCAATTGCAAGTCACCGAGATGGCTGGACGCCCCTCAGGGCGGGAGGCCGACTACACATCACAACCAGGTACGGGAGACAACACCCGTGTCGACGACACAATACTCCCCGGTTGTGCCCTCGCCGAAACTAAGGACTTCAAAGTATTACTGCACCCTGCAGAGTTGAGTAGGGAAGCGGTGAAGAGCGAAATTGAAACACTGATTTTACCTTTAACTCTTGGTTATCGCCTGGCAACGGAGACGTCCCCAGGCAAACTGGAACACATCGTACTGCGCAATGCTGCGAATGTGGAAAAACTGACAGCATTTATTTTGCAGGAGATCACCGACAAAGCCTAACGGATATTAGGGGACAGACCTGGACAGACCGGGACAGAGCACGTTTATGGTACGAGTAGCGCAAGCTTGGTTCGCGAACCCGAGGAGTGACGGAAGCGCTAGAGCTATTTTTCGAAACGGCCTCGCCCGAGGAGATTCAGACGCGCTTACACGAGGAAGTATATGTGACCCGAGTGGAAGTTGCCGTTGGGTAAGCTCCGGGTCCTCTCCGGAAAGCAAGTCTGCGCCATCCTTGCGCGCTATGGTTTCCTAGAGGGACCATCTGAAATAATACCAACTCAGTGTGGAAGCGAGAGCGGATCTGCAGACCTTCATGACTGAGAGCGTCGAATGGCCGAGAAAGATTCGGGAGCTACACAACCACCACTTCGACTCAACGATCTTGAATGATCTCTCGTTCCGCGACGATGACATCATCATTGCGACTTATGCCAAGGCAGGCACGACCTGGATGCAGCAGATCCTGGGACAACTCTTGTTCGATGGGGATCCGGACCTGGAGGTGGCCGAGACGTCCCCTTGGCTCGACTTGCGAGTTCCGCCCAAGGAAGTGAAGTTGCCACTCGCGGAGGCGCAAACGCACAGACGCTTCCTGAAGACCCATCTCCCGGTCGATGCGCTCCGATTCTCACCGAAGGCAAGGTACCTCCATATTGGCCGAGACGGCCGAGATGTGGTTTGGAGCATGTACAACCACCACGCAAACGCCAATCAGGTCATGGTACGAGGCGCTGAATGAGACACCTGGTCGGGTGGGCCCCCCTATCGAGCCTCCCCGGACGACATCAGGCAGTACTGGCGCGATTGGATGAGCCGAGACGGGCATCCCTTCTGGCCATTCTGGGAGAACGTTCGGAGCTGGTGGCAAGTTCGCGATCTCCCCAACGTGAAGCTCGTCCACTTTGTGAATCTCAAACGTGATATGCCTGGAGAGATCCGTCGCATCGCGAAGTTTCCGCCGCGCGGACTTGGCCGCGGAATGACGGGTCTATGTTATGCGGCGTGTTTCCGTGACACTCCGCTAGCGGCGACGACCGTTACGGGGCTCGCACAAGCTGCGCCTCGACCTCATCGCGCTTGGGAGTCCCGGCGAGGGTTTCGATCAAGGCGAGCGCGAAATCCATCGCCGTGCCCGGACCGCGCGAGGTGATGACCTTCCCGTCCTGGACGAGGGGGTCGTCGGTCACTGTCACGTCCGCGAAATTCATCGCCCCCAAGATCCCCGGATAGCCGGTGGCGCGCTTTCCTCTGAGTAGGCCGGCCGCGCCCAGGACCTTGGGCGCCGCGCAGATCGCCGCCGTAAATTTGCCGTTCGACGCCATCTTGATGAGGAGATCATGCACGCGCGGATCGCGGCTCAGTTGCTCCGCGCCTTGGGCGCCCCCCGGAAGCACGACCATGTCGTAGTCGCGTTTCAAGGCTTCGTCCAGGGAGGTGTCGGGGATCAGCACCACTCCGCGGCTGGCGCGGACGGGATGATGATCGAGGCCGGCCGTGACTACATCGATCCCGGCCCGGCGCAGCAGATCGATGACCGTGACGGCCTCGAGCTCTTCACAGCCTTGGGCCAGCGGAATGAGTACGGCGGCCATTTAAATCTAGCTCCTCGGCAGAATCTATGGGTATTCCGTTAACTCCCTCTCCCACCGGTAGAGGGAGAAAAGACAGTGCCCTGTCCCGGAAGGATAGGGACCTTGGAGTGCCACCCGAAATCTCAAATATGTGTTGTTAGTTCTCCCCGTCATGCCGTTGCTCGCTTTGAGCTTGCTCCGGTGGCAGAGGAAGCGCAACAACGGCAAGCCCGGACGATAGCCTAGCAAGTCGCGCGCGCCGTGTGCAACAGGCTTTGGAGTAAGCTATCCTGTAGCGTCCGTCGGTTTGTTCTTGATCGCACACATCACCGAGGAAGCTGGAATGAGCGAAACCTGGTTGCTTGCCGCACTCTGGCTGGGCCTCGCCTCGATCGCGGCGCTGGTCTCGATCCGATTACGCATCGCAACGGCGCAGTCCGAGATCCTGGTGGGCACGCTCGCCCAGTTTGTTTTCCTTATCGCCCTCGGGGTATCTATACTCCAGCCCGATACGCCCTGGATAAACTTTCTGGGCGGCAGCGGCGCAATCCTCCTAACGTTCCCGCTGGCGCCGAGCTGGACACGGCGGTGCTGCGTGTTCGGTGGAAGGCGGTGACCGCCCTCGGAGGGTGCGGATGCCGACCCGAAATGCCCCCGGCGCGGCGAGCCAGGTTTAGGGCTGGCATGTGGCATCCTTCTCCGGAAATGAGGAAAGGTCATGAAGCAACTTATCGTCATTGCGTTGGGTGGAGGCGTGGGCTCCGTAGCGCGCTATGTGGTCGCGACGGGCATCTACGCATGGCTAGGTCGTGGCTTTCCTCATGGCACTTTGTTCGTCAACGTCTCTGGGTCTTTCTTGATGGGCCTGCTTACCGAGCTGCTGCTGCAGCGCTTACCACTTGCCGTCGAATACCGGGCGGCGATCCTGGTGGGATTCCTAGGCGGCTACACGACCTTCTCAACCTTCGCTATCGAAACATTGAATCTATTCGAGGAAGGCAGCCTGCTTAAAGCTATTTTGAACGTTTTTCTCAGCACGACCCTTTGTCTGGCTGCGGTTTGGATCGGGCTCATCATGGGGCGCGGGCTCTTCACGACCGATCTCTATCCCTGGTGGGGACACGACTTTCCGTACACGATCTGGCTGAGTGTCATGATCCTCATGTTCCTGCTGGCAGCGCTTTGCGAGGTCATCGGCCATGCCGCGCAGTTGGAACCTGTCTATAGAGGTATGGCGTTGCTCATCCTTCTTGGAGGTGCGACCATCGCCTTCAGCCTGTGGGCGGCCACGAGGTTAGATGGAGAACAAGTGGCCTTCCACGGACTATTGAGCATCGTTGCCGTCAATGCCGTAGCGGGTGGGGCGGTTGTCTGGTTAGGCGCATCGGCAGGAGACTGGTTATGGCAAATCAGCAAATCGTGGTAGCCCGGATATATCTTCGCGAGGCGGAGCATTTGCTTTCTAAGGTAATGAACTTTCTTCACGACGAAAAAAGGGTAGCAGGCGTAACGGTGTCGCGCGGCATCACCGGCTTCGGCGCCGATGGCAAGATCCATACAGCATCACTGCTGGATTTATCTCTGGATTTGCCCTTGATTGTCGAGTTCTATGATCAGCCTGAACGAGTGAAAGAGGTGATCGCCGGCCTTATGAAAGAGGTTCAGTTGTCTCATGTCATCACCTGGCCCGCAACTCTGCATCAAAGCGATGCTTAGTCGAGCGCCGAACTATGGGTTAAAGTAATCGTCTCATCGTGGTCGGTCATCGCGGTGAGGGGTTCTTCGAACGACTCTTGGTGGGATCGGTCTCCAAACAAGTCGTGACTCATGCGCACTGTCCCGTACTGGTGGTGCGTTAGTCTTTGGCTCGCCTTGGCGGCGAGCTTGTCGCTAGTGGCGCAAGCCGCGCCGCGCGCCCAGGTGGAGGTGTTCACACCCCAAGGCACCGTCAAAGGCGTCCGCCAGGTAGCCGCGCGGTTTTCGGAGCAGATGGTCACCTTCGGGGATCCCCGCATTCCCGAGCCCTTCGCGATCGACTGTCCGGAAAGCGGGAAGGGACGCTGGGCGGATGCGCGCAATTGGGTCTACGACTTCGCACGCGACTTGCCGGCCGGGGTGAAATGCACCTTTAAGCTTAAGGCGGACGTCACCACGCTGGCCGGGAAGTCCCTGGTCGGCGGCAAGGAATTCACCTTCAATACCGGCGGTCCCGCGATTCTCTCCTCGCTGCCCGACGAGGGCGATAGCGGCATCGACGAGAACCAGATTTTCGTTCTGGCTTTGGACGCCGAGGCGCGGCCCGAATCGATCGCCGCGCACGCGCACTGCGAGATCAAGGGGATCTCGGAGCGCATCGAGGTCGATGTCCTCGACGGTGAACCGCGCAAGGAGGTCCTCGCCCAGCGGCGCTCGATCGGCTATCAGTACTTTCGGCTGCTGTGGAAGATCGGCGGCGAGACCACCGTCGCGGTCAAGGACGAAGCCCTAGACCGCGCCGAATCACAGCTTGCCGTGCTGCGCTGCCGGCGCACCTTGCCGCCGGAAACCGAGATGCAGCTCGTCTGGGGTAGCGGTATTCGCTCGCTGACCGAGGTTGCGACGGCGAAAGATCAGGTCTTGGCGTTCAAGACCCGGCCGCGGTTCACCGCTCGTTTCGAATGCGATCGTGTCAATGCCGAGTCCGGCTGCCTTCTCTTGCACGCCATGCATGTGCGCTTCAGCGCGCCGATCGCCGCCGGG
>JBOIDM010000289.1:0-2272 GCA_050740575.1 Gammaproteobacteria bacterium | reverse complement strand
GGGGATGTGCTGTATGTCGAGACGGTGCTTCTGCCCGATGGCAAGGATCTGGTGATGACGGGACAGCTCGGAGCCGTGATGCAGGAATCGGCCAAGGCCGCGCAGAGCTACATCGCATCGCGGGCGGCGGCTTTCGGGATAGCCGAGGGGATGCGTCAAGGCGGGGTCCACATCCATGTGCCGGCCGGGGCGATCCCGAAGGATGGGCCCTCGGCGGGCGTGACCATGCTGACGGCGCTGACCTCGCTTTACAGCGCACGCCCGGTCCGCAGCGACACGGCCATGACCGGCGAGATCACCCTGAGCGGCTTGGTATTGCCGGTCGGAGGCGTGAAGGAAAAAATGCTTGCCGCGCATCGTGCCGGGATCAAACGGGTGATTCTGCCCAAGGAGAACGAAAAGGACCTGCGCGAGCTACCCGAGCAGGTGCGCAACGAGGTCGAGTTCATCCTGGCCGAGCGCATCGAGGAGGTGCTGTGCGCGGCCATCCCCGATCTACCGCAACCCTTGCGCGCCGGTTGCGGTGATTCAATTTAGATTTCGCCACCACGGGGTATGCAACCCCGCGGGGCGACCAAAGGAGAGAGCTGCGCCTCTCCCCTTTGGAAACCCCATCGCTAAGGTCCGCGGCGAGACCGCGGGTAATAGATTTAAGGCCGCGTATAGCGGTGCTTCACGCCCGCCGGAAACCACTCCGGATCGCCGAGGGCTTTTAGCTCGACCTGCGGGACTTGGGAAGCCGGCGGGACGTAGTTCGCGAATTCACTGTTCAAGCGCCGTAGCTCGCGGGTGATCGCCTGGGCGGCCGCGTTGCGGCGCTCGTCGCTCGCGGTCTCGCCCGGCGCCAGCTCGATGACGATCGCGAGAAAACGGTTCTTGTCCTCATCCTCGCGCGGCTGCATCACGAACTTTCCCGTGATCCATTCCCGGATCCCCGCTTGCTCCAGCCCGACGCTCACGTTCTCGGGATAGATGTTGGCGCCGAAGTACGAGATCACGAAGTGGGATCGCCCGAACACGAAGGCGAAGGGCAGGGGCCGGACCCCGCGGCCATCGCCCGGTTCGAGCGCCGCGAGCGGATCGAATCTCCACTCCTTGAGAAAGCGCAGCATTGCGGGATATTCGATCAGCCCACCTTCGTCCGAGATATGGTAACGAACGAGCGGGATCCCGTTGTCCCCGCTGAAGAGCAAGGTACCATCCGAGAGCTCGAAGTAACGCTGCGAGGGATCGTATTGAACGAGGGTCGGCAACCGTGGCTCGCCGAAGAGTTGCCGCGCCGCCTCCGGCGTATCGGCCAAGAACCGCCGGATGCATACCGAGAGCGGCGTCTCATTGCCCAGAACCCCGGCATCCGCCGTGCCGTAGAGCGAGGCCGCATCACGGCAGTGGTCCGATGTTCCTGCGCGCTCGAGGACCAGCGCGCGCCATTCCTCGCTGAAAACCTCCCCGGCCAGGACCAGCTTGATATGGTACTTAGGCCAAGCGATGCCGCGCGCCTGGCCGGTATCGATCACATCCTTGAGAAAGGGTGGATAACCGAGGAGCACGACTTGCTCGAAATTCGGGCCCAGGGCTTCGATAACCCGCAGGATCTCCTCTTTATTATTGCCGGGCGTGACCAGCGTGAGGGGATAGCCCTTGGCGGCCAGGTGTCGGCAGCAGGCGGCGGTGTACATCCCGCCGACCCAGGTACCGAGCGCGAAGCAGACGACAGTGAGGGTGGAGCGGGAATCGGCATGGAAGTTATCGTGAAATAGCTGTTCGAAGCGCACCGCGATCGCAAGCTCATCGGTGACGAAGCGCGGCCAGAAAGCCGGCGTGCCGGTCGAGCCCGAGGAGACGGCGATCATGTCGCAAGTATCCAAGCGCCCGTCCCGGCAAAGCGCCGCGAGCGGGTGCTTGGCGAGGTAATTTTGCTTGCTGGTCAAGGGCAGGATCGCGAAATCTTCCGCGCGCCGAATCGACTCGGGCGCGACGCCGTTCTCCTCGAGAAACGCGCGGTAGGCCGGGACCGTGCGCGCGACGTCGTGAAAGAGCGCGAGCGCGTGCTCGGCCGGCGCGGGGCGGTCATCCTGTGCGAGTAGGCGCTCAAGCGGCGTGTCGATAAACGCTTTGAGAGCGTTCAACAATCGATCGCGTTTTTCGTTCGCCATAGATTAAGCAAGTCGTCCGGGCGCCGTAGGGCTTACGATTCCATACGATTAGGCCGCGCTACGGCCCCGCACCGGGTATGCTCGGCGTTCCCAGCGCGCGCGGCAAGGTCCATATA
>JBOIDM010000288.1:0-7290 GCA_050740575.1 Gammaproteobacteria bacterium | reverse complement strand
GTGGCAGGAATTACCGGCGGCGGGCCCGACTAGATTTTAGCGAATCCGCCTCGGGCGGGTTTCATCGCGAGCTTGTGAGAGTCGGCCTCCGAGTTGAGCGCACAAGCACGGGACTCAGTCAGAGGCTAGCGGGGATTAAGCCGCTAGGGCGTAGTTGTCGTCGTTGGCAACTATATTGGTTGCAGTTGGATTTACGAGGTGTACTGCGCCTCGGCATGCCCCTTAGGTTTTGTGACCCGCGTCGAAGCCAGGTCGCCCCCGTGAAAATCTAAGCTTAATTGCTTGTTCCCTCTCCCCCAGGGAGAAGGGACTTCCGTCTAAGACCATCGCAATTACTAGAAGTTTACAATTATACGCCACCCGGGGCAGGGCGCGATAACGTATTCCGTTACGGCCGGGCTTTCAAGACCCGTTCTTGCTCGCGCCGCCAGTCCCGGTCTCGTTCGGCGGCCCGCTTGTCGTGTTCCTTCTTGCCTTTGGCCAGCCCGATCTCCAGTTTGGCTCGACCGCGCTTCCAGTACATGGCGGTTGCGACGGCCGTGTAGCCTTTGCGCTCCACGGCGCCGATCAGGCGGTTGATCTCGGCTCGATTCAATAATACCTTGCGGGTTCGCTGGGGATCGGGGTGAATATGGGTCGATGCGGTGGGTAAGGGCGTGATGAGGGCTCCAAATAACCAGGCTTCGCCGTCTTTGAGCAAGACATAACTATCGCGGAGCTGGATGCGGCCGGCGCGTAGACTCTTGACTTCCCAGCCCTCGAGGACGAGGCCGCCCTCGAAGCGCTCCTCGATGGCGTAGTCGTGTTTGGCTTTCTTGTTGAGAGTGATCGTATTTTCAGGAATTTTTGCTTTTTTCATAACGGTAAACCGCCCTTGCGGCCAGGGGTCGATGATAAACGCCGCGCTCGCGGTCCGACCTGCGTACCGCGTTGGGCGGCGCGTACTTATAAATCCGGCCGGATCCGTATTAAATATCACTCATGCATGAACGGCTGAATGAGCGGCGATGAGCAGCATTAATCGTAGCGCCTTGGTCCCCTATAGAGCCGAGCAGATGTATGATCTCGTCAACGACATCGAAGCTTATCCGGAATTTCTGCCTTGGTGTACCGCCGCGACCGTCTTGGCCCGCGATCCACACGCGGTGCGCGCCACACTGTGCTTGTCCAAGGGCGCTCTGCAACAGAGTTTTACCACGCGGAACACCCTGCAGGCGGGCCGCCGCATCGACATGCATTTAGAGGCGGGGCCGTTTCGATACCTCAACGGGGCCTGGCTGTTCCAGCCCCTCGGGACGCAAGGCTGCGAGGTCTCCTTGCACCTGCACTTCGAGCTGGCGAAAGGCATACTCGGTCTCGCTTTCGGCCAAGTGTTCAATCAATTGGCCAATTCGCTTGTGGATGCCTTTTGCCGCCGCGCTGAGGAACGTTATGGAACCGGGCGGCAATGCTAGCGCCGCGATCGCGATCCGAGTGGCCTACGCCACCCGCGAGGAGCAAGTCATCATAGAGTTATCCGTGCCGGATGGCACGACGATACGGGAAGCGATCCGACGATCGGGTATCCTGAATCGCTATCCCGACCTCGATCTGGGGCGCCAAGCGGTTGGTATCTTCGGCCAAATCCGCGCCTTGGACTATCGTCCTCGAAGCGGAGATCGGATCGAGATCTACCGTCCTTTGGTGCTTGATCCTAAGGAAGCGCGCCGGAAGCGAAAGAAGTCCATGTAGATGCGACCGCGTCGAGATATTGGTTTAAATCATTCCGGTAACGGCAGGGCAGGGCGGTTTTGGTGCGTGGCGAGCTCGATTCCCTCTTTCTTCTTGGCCTCGGTCGCGACGCGGTCCGAGTCGTCCTCGCCGAGACCGATGCCCGCCAGCAGGCGCTCGAACAAGCTCCGTTGCCGCTCGTCGGGAACTTGAATGGTGACCTCTTGGCGCGGCGTGTAGATGAGCGGGGCGCGTGCGGCCTTCACATCGCCGCCGATACGGGCCAGATGATCCTGCTCGAAGTATAAGGATACCCGCCGCTGGGCCGGCGTGCCGCCGCCGTCCTGTTGGGTGTAGACATAGTCCCAGCGATCCTGATGGAAGACGTCCGCGAGCAGGGGCGTCCCCATGATATAACGGACCTTGCTCCGATCCATGCCCGCCTCGAGTTGGGCCAGCATTTCCTGAGTGACGACATTCCCCTGTTGCACATCGATGCGATAAACCAACGGCACGTGCAGCGATTCCAGCATAGGTGCACTGGAGCAAGCGGAAAGCAACAACGCTAAGCAGGACGGAGCTAAGGCGCGAATCATACGCATGGACGGAACTCCCCCTAGTGAAATTAGTTTGCGGCTATTTTATCCGGCATTGCAACGCGACGCCACCCTTATACAGTAATCCATCGATAATGGGTATACTGGATGCAGGCGGCCATGCCCGCTATATGTCAAGCGCTCGACATTCGCGCCTGCGGCACTCCGCAACGATATGTCTCTGGAAACCCAAGATCTCAAGAAAGCCGGGCTCAAAGCGACGCTACCGCGGCTACGCATACTGCATATCCTCGAGACCGGCGATCGCCGGCATTTCAGCGCGGAGGATGTGTATAAAGCCTTGCTCGATGCCGGGGAAGACGTGGGTCTGGCCACGGTATATCGCGTATTGACTCAATTCGAAGGCGCGGGGCTGGTCACGCGCCATCATTTCGAGGGCGGGCATTCGGTCTTCGAGTTGAATCAAGGAACGCATCACGACCATTTGGTATGCGTACGCTGTGGCAGAATCGACGAATTCGTGGACAACGTTATCGAGGACCGGCAAGTCGATATCGCCCATCGCCATGGATTCTCGATTACCGATCACGCGATGTATCTCTACGGCATCTGCCAAAATTGCCAAGAGAGGCAATCCCGTGAGCCATGACTGGTATAATTGATCCTTCGCGCTAGAATTCCTAGAATCGCCGCACGATGAACTCGCTGGCGTAGCTCAGTCGGTAGAGCAGCTGATTTGTAATCAGCGGGTCGGGGGTTCGATTCCTCTCGCCAGCTCCACAGAAGCCCCGGGCGGAGAAGTTATTAATGCGATAGTCAATCAAGAACTTAGAACACTAACGGGTCACCATGGAAAGCAATAAGAAATACCGCTCGATTTTTTCCCCCACCACCGCCGAGGAACGGCGTCGCAACTTCGAGAATTATTGGGGGTTTACGACCCGCCACGGGGGCGAGCTGCTGGAAGACGATAAGGACCTTTCGGAGAAGCGGGCACGCTTGGAGTATTTCAGGGACAATCCGGTCCGTTCGCGGCAGCCCTTGTGTGATCCGCCGGCTTTTTATCGCAACTACAAGAAACTTACCGATCCTCTGGATGCGCTCGACCGCAAAACGCTGCTGTTGACCTGCATCTATAAGTTCGCCCGCCATGAGTGGGTCGGCATCCAGGCCGCCTGGGATGTGATCCCTGCGATGGCAAAGACCACGAATCTCACGCAGCGGATCAGCCGCATGCATCTGGCGGAGGAATTCTGTCACGCGCGCCTATTCAACGAGATGTTTCGTACCTTTCATCTTGAGGCTGTCGAATGGGAGCTGCTCGGCCCGGCCCAACGCTGGTTTTATCAGTTTTTTGCACGGCTACCCGGTGAGCTGATGAACGCGCCCGCCTTCGTCACCGAGCTGATGGGTTTGACGTTCTATCACCATCTGGAAAAGGCATTCGACGTGATTCTCGCCGACGAACCCGAAGCGCGCGATCGGCTGCGGGAATTGTTGCACGAGATCATGGTGGACGAGCTCGCGCATGTGGGCCAGCGGCGAAATTTTATCGGCCCCATCGGGATTCGGTTCGCGCGCTTGATCCTGGCTCCGATGTACCGCCTGTTCTTTCGGGACCTCCCGGAAAGCAGGTTGCTCTTCGACCTCGATGCGATGATCGCGGAGGGCTTGGCTTTCGACTACAACGAAGTCCGTCCGGCGCTCCTTGAGCGCAGTTGGGTACCGAGCTATTGCCGAGCCTCGTAAGCTTTTGATAAACGCCCAGGCAGGAAATGCATCAGCCAGTCAGCATAACCCAGCGCATCTCGGCCCAGATCGTGGCGGTCCGGCAGGGCGAAAAACAGCACGCCCGCCTCCGGCGCATTTTAGAGTGGCTGCATGACAAGGAAATAGCCATCGTACTTTGGCAGGTGGAGGTCGCGCGTCGAGGCGGCCTGCGCGCCCTCGCAAGGGCGGTTAACCACCTCAGCAACGGTTGTCTGTTCGTCCTCTACGGGGTCGCTTTGTCGATCTATCAGGGGTGGAGCGCGGCCTTGATTATCTTTGCCGCGTTGTTGTCGCTCGGGATAACGCATGTCATCTACCCCTTGTTGAAGGCGTATATCGCGAGGTTGCGTCCAATGGATCGGGTGCTGAACCTAACCTCCGATGTTCGGCCGCTCGATCGGTATTCTTGTCCAAGCGGCCATTGCATGACCGCGATGGCGCTTTCCGTCCCGATCGTGTTCACGCTGCCCGACACGGCCGCCGTGCTGTTCCCGATGGTGGCCCTGATCGGATGGGCGCGGATCGCCGTCGCGCATCATTATCCTAGCGATCTGCTACTCGGCGTATTGCTCGGTTATGGCGTGGCATGGCCCATCAGTCATCTCTTGTTCTAACGCGCTCGGCGTAGCTTTCGGCGGGGACCGAGCTCGCTTTCGTAGAGGCGCTTCACGCCATCCCCCAGCGATTTCTCGATGTCACGAATGTTTCTCACCAGGCGCTCGAGCCCTCCGATCTCGACCGAGGCGGCTTGGTCCGTCCCCCACATGGCTCGATCCAGCGTGACGTGGCGTTCGATGAAGGTCGCACCCAAGGCCACCGCGGCGAGCGAGGGCGCGAGGCCCACCTCGTGACCCGAGTACCCGATCGGCGCCTCGGGATACATGTCCTTGAGCGTCCGGATCATGCGCAGGTTAAGCTCGTCGAGCCCACAGGGATAGGTCGAGGTGGAGTGGGCGATCAGCAGGTTCTCGGCTCCGATGGCGTTCACCGCCGCCGTGATCTCATCGAGCGTGGACATGCCGGTCGAGAGCATGACCGGCCTTCCCGTGGCGCGGGCCTTGCGCAGCAGCGGTAGATCGGTGAGCGACGCGCTCGCCATCTTGTAGAAGGGCGGATCGAACTGCTCCATGAATTCCACCGACGCCTCGTCCCAACACGAGGCGGTCCAGTCGATCCGGAGCGTGCGGCAGTAACGGTCGATATCCGCATACTCCGGCTGGCCGAACTCGATCTTGCGCCGGTAGTCGATGTAGCTCATGCGGCCCCAGGGCGTATCGCGCTCGATGCGCCACTGGTCTTGCGGCACACACAGCTCGGGCGTGCGTTTTTGAAACTTGACCGCATCGGCCCCGGCGTGCTTGGCGCCTTCGATGAGCCGCTTGGCGATCTCGACCGAGCCGTTATGGTTGATGCCTATCTCGGCGATGACGTAGACCGGATCCCCCTCACCGATCGTGCGTCCTCGTATGTTGACCTTTGGAGGTGACATACGTTCTCCTGCTATTCGTTATGGTGCTACCAGGCCGTGAACCCGCCGTCCACGACGAGATTCGAGCCGGTCATATAGACCGAGGCGTCGGAGGCGAGAAAGACGAGCGCCCCCATGTAGTCTTCCGGTGCAGCCATACGCCCCAATGGCGTGCGCCGTGAGTACTCCGCGATGAAATCATCGTCCTGTTCGTTCTCGACACCCCCGGGTGAAAGCGCGTTGACCCGCACCCCGCGTGGCGCCCAGTAGGCAGCCAAGAAACGCGTGAAGGCGAGCACCGCGCCTTTGGTCGTCGGATAGACCGCCGACTTATAAAATCGCTGCTGGCCGTGACGGTCCCGATAGAGGGACTGGTCCGGCGCCACGAGCCCGTAGGTCGAGGCGATGTTAACGATACTGCCGTAGCCGCGCGCCGCCATCCGCGCACCGATAATCTGGGAGCATAAGAATACCCCGGTAACATTAACGTCTAATGACCGTTTCCACTGCTCCAAGGGATAGTTCTCGAATCGCGAGCGCTCGAGCGCTACCGAGGGGTTTTCGAAACGGTCATTGACGGCGGCGTTATTGACCAGGATGTCGATCTGACCGGTGCGTTCGATCACCGCATCCAGTAACCGCCGCAAGGAAACGGGATCGGTGACGTCCGCCGCATAAGCGAACGCGCCCTGACCAATCCGATCTGCGACGCCCTCGCATGCGGATTGCTCCAAATCCGTCGCGACCACCGCCGCGCCCGCTTCGGCTAAAGCCCTGCAGTGACACCGGCCTAGGAGCCCCGCGGCACCGGTAACGATAGCCGTTTTACCGTGCAGGGAAAACTGCTCCAATGTGTTCATGGGAACTTCGCCGGATCAATGTTCGTTCCAGAAGATTACGCTTTGATGACCGAGGACAGCAAGCGGGTCGAAGGGCCAGGTTCGATACATTTGTGAATGTACTCGACGCGTGTCGCGCCGACCGCGTGTTCACCTCGATGGCGTGGTCGGAGTCCTATCGGTGGAACTTGCATGCCGTAGCAAAGCCTAAGTTCCTGCACTATCGGTTATCCCAAGCGAGCATAGTTCGAGATCAACCATGTCGATGTCAAAAGAGGACTTAGCAAAGGTGGAGTGGAAGTCAAAGGTATTAAAAAGAAGCAACATGACGAAACCTTACGCCGTAGCGTTGAGCGTCTCGTTGTCGTTTATCACGATCTGTTTCAGTCCCCCCGCTGTCGAGCAGAAAGAAGCCCAAGAGTTAGGAGACGTTAACAGCAGCGAAATTGTGGAACAGATAGCGCAGGGGTCGAGCGAGAAATCCGGATAACGGCACTTGTTGATAGCTCTACGATAGTCCCATCAAATCCCTTGGGATCTTATTCCCCGCCGCTGTTGGCGGGGTAGTTTATGAGGCGTGCTACGCGCGTCTTAATCCCACCCGCGGCTCAGCCCCCCTATTAACCCGACGCGTAACGGCGTTGATTAGTCGCTTTCGGGACGAGGCTCACCGCGCAGTATTTGAACTCGGGGATCTTCCCGAAGGGATCCAATGCCTCGTTGGTCAGGATGTTCGCGGCCGCTTCGTGGTAGGAGAAGGGCATAATGACGGTCCCGCGCTGGATGCCGTTGGCGGTGCGCGCGGGGACTTCGATGGCCCCGCGGCGCGATGCCACGATCAACACATCGCCGTCCTTGCCGCCGATTGCAGCCAAATCTTCGGGGTTGATGTAGATCGATGCCCGCGGCTCGATCGCATCGAGCACTACCGAGCGCCGCGTCATGC
>JBOIDM010000287.1:0-3393 GCA_050740575.1 Gammaproteobacteria bacterium | reverse complement strand
GTTCAAGTCGATGCCCGACATGCCATGAAAGGCATCATGGAGCGATTTCCCGGCATCCTCTTCGAGATGCGCCCGGGTGATGTCAATGCGCAAAACGCCGCCGTTTTCGCCCTCGATCTCGATCGATCCCTGCCCGACGATAGGGATCTCATACTGGCTGATCTGATAGCCTTTGGGGAGATCGGGGTAGAAATAGTTCTTGCGCGCGAATACCGATCGTCGGCTGATGTCCGCATGGATCGCGAGACCGAACTTCACCGCCATCCTCACGGCTTCTTTATTGAGCACCGGCAGCACCCCGGGCAGCCCCAGGTCGACGCCGCAGGCCTGCGTATTCGGAAGGGCGCCATACGCGGTGGCGGCCCCGGAAAAGATCTTGCTCCTTGTCGCGAGCTGCGCGTGAATTTCTAGACCGATAACGGGTTCCCATTCCATAAGGTTGACGCTAATCGCATCCCTCTGGCGCTCGGGTGTGCCAGTCCGTCACTTGCTGGTAACGGTGGGCCGCGTTCAATAACCGAGCTTCGCCGAAGTGATTGCCGATGAGCTGTAATCCCACAGGAAGATGCTCGACAAAGCCCGCCGGCAACGACAGGGCCGGTAGTCCCGCCAGATTGATCGAAATCGTATAGATGTCGGAGAGATACATCGTGACCGGATCGCCGGTCTTCTCACCGAGCTTGAAGGCGACGCTCGGCGAGGTTGGGCCGAGGATTACATCGGCCTGCTCGAAGGCCCGGTGAAAGTCATCGCGGATGAGGCGTCGGATCCGCTGCGCCTTAAGGTAGTAAGCGTCGTAGTAACCGGCCGAGAGCGCATAGGTTCCGATCATGATGCGCCGCTTGACTTCGGAGCCGAACCCCGCCCCGCGGGAGCGGGAAAAGAGATCGTTGATGTCCGCCGGATCATCGCAGCGGTAGCCGTAACGCACGCCATCGAAGCGGGCGAGATTGGAAGAGCATTCGGCCGGTGCAACCACATAGTACGCCGGAATGGACAGGTGTGTATTGGGCAGTGAAATATCGCAAACGATCGCTCCCAGACGTTCAAATTGTTTAACGGCGGATTCGATCACGGTGCCAATCTCGGAGTCTAGCCCTGCTCCGAAGAATTCGCGCGGGAGCCCGATCCGGAGTCCTTCGATCGAGTCGTTGAGGTGTGCTGAATAGTCTTCGGCCGGGCGTTCGACGGAAGTCGAATCGCGTGTATCGAAGCCCGCCATGGCGGTGAGCAATAGTGCCGCTTCCTCGGCGGAGCGAGTGATCGGTCCGCCTTGATCGAGGCTAGATGCATAGGCGATCATCCCGTACCGGGATACGATCCCATAGGTGGGCTTAATGCCGGTAAGGCCGCACAGGGCCGCGGGTTGACGAATAGACCCGCCGGTGTCGGTGCCGGTGGCTGCGGGTGCCAATCGGGCCGCGACAGCGCATGCGGAGCCGCCGGACGAGCCCCCCGGCACGCGCTCGCGGTCCCAAGGATTGCGCACGGGTCCATAGAAGCTGGTTTCGTTGGATGATCCCATGGCGAATTCATCCATGTTGGTTTTGCCAAGCATCACCATGCCGGCCCCCCGCAGCTTTTCGACCACCGTCGCATCGTAGGGAGCGATAAAGTTGTCCAGCATGCGTGAGGCGCAGGACGTCTTGACGCCGCGCGTACAAAAAATGTCCTTGTAAGCGATCGGGATGCCCATAAGCGGTCCATGGTTACCCGCCTGCCGCCGTTGATCGGCCTCCCTGGCTTGCGCGCCTGCGAGCTCGGCGGTGACCGTGATAAAGCTATTGTATTCTGCGTCCATGCGCGCGATGCGATCGAGATAGATCTCGGTCAGCTCAACACTCGAAATCTCGCGTCGATCGAGCGCCCGCGACATTTGCATAAGGGAATTTTTATACATCCGGCGCCTAGGTATCTACCACCTTGGGAACACAATAAAGTCCGGACTCCACGTGCGCGGCAATCGCTTGAAACGCCTCTCTCTGATTCCCTTCCGTGACCACGTCGTCGCGGAGTCTCAGGCTCAGCTCCAGAGGATGAGCGAGCGGTGCGACGCTGACTGTATTCACGGTATTCATCTGTTCGACCAGGGTCAGAATACCGGAAAGCTGCCGCGTATATTCGGGAATGTCGTTGTCACTCAACTTTAGCCGCGCCAACCACGCGATCTTTTCCACGTCCGTTTTCTCTAGGGTCATTTCAGCTCGCCATGCAGGGCCGGGATCCTAAATTTACCACAGCCACAAGCTTGCTCGAAGCCTTAGCGACTGTTACAGTGGTGATTACACGTTGAGCCGGGGAACGTTTGCCTCCTGCGCCGCCCGTATTCGCGAGTAGGGTCTGGTATGTTTAGCCGATTGCGCGGTTTTTTTTCGAACGACCTATCCATCGATCTGGGGACGGCTAATACGCTCATTTACATGCGCGGAAAGGGCGTCGTTCTGAACGAGCCTTCGGTCGTAGCCATTCGCCAGAGCCCGAATCATTCCAACCATAAGAGTATCGCAGCCGTCGGCGTCGAGGCCAAGCGCATGTTGGGACGCACGCCGGGCAATATCACAGCCACGCGTCCACTCAAGGATGGGGTCATCGCGGACTTTACCGTCACCGAGAAAATGCTGCAGTACTTCATGCACAAGGTACATGGCAATCGCTTCTTGAAACCGAGCCCGCGGGTCGTAGTGTGCGTACCCTGCGGCTCGACGCAGGTGGAGCGGCGGGCCATCCGCGAATCGGCTGCGGGAGCGGGTGCGCGCGATGTCTACCTGTTGGAAGAGCCTTTGGCCGCGGCCATCGGCGCCGGGTTGCCGGTCAGCGATGCCAGTGGCTCCATGGTCTTGGATATCGGCGGGGGCACCTCGGAGGTCGCAATCATATCGCTTAACGGCATCGTATTTGCAGATTCGGTGCGTATCGGCGGCGATCGATTGGACGACGCGATCATCAATTACGTACGCCGCAACTACGGGACCCTCATCGGGGATGCGACCGCCGAGCGCATCAAGCACACGGTAGGCTGCGCCTATCCGGGCGATGAGGTGAGGGAAATCGAGGTACGGGGTAGAAATCTTGCCGAAGGGCTGCCGCGCAGCTTCACTCTGAACAGCAACGAGATCTTGGAAGCCTTGCAGGAGCCCTTGTCGGGAATCGTAAGCGCCGTCAAGACATCCTTGGAGAAAACACCGCCGGAGCTCGCTTCGGATGTGTCGGAGCGCGGCATGGTGTTGACCGGTGGAGGCGCCTTGCTCCGGGACATCGATCGGTTACTGAAAGAGGAAACCGGGATCCCGGTGGTGATTGCCGAGGACCCGCTCACCTGCGTCGCGCGCGGTGGTGGGCGCGTACTGGAACTGATCGATGAGCTCGGTCCCGAGGTTTTATCGTTAGAGTAAG
>JBOIDM010000286.1:0-8177 GCA_050740575.1 Gammaproteobacteria bacterium | reverse complement strand
TTCCCAACGTCCCCGCATCGTCGTGATCCGAAGCCCTCCTC
Source organism: Gammaproteobacteria bacterium (assembly GCA_050740575.1). GTDB lineage: Bacteria > Pseudomonadota > Gammaproteobacteria > JACCXJ01 > JACCXJ01 > USCg-Taylor. The sequence continues at coordinate 8,136 of JBOIDM010000286.1, read as the reverse complement.
GAATGAAGGGTGGGCTGGCGTCGTGTAGCCCACCATCCTGTCGGCAGGGATGCCGACTCGATCCGTCACTTCAAAAGACCGACGCTTCGCGTTCGACGGGTAACGGGCTGCGCCCTGCCCCGCCTATTTTCGCTCCCCACCGTTAAGCATAATACACATCTCTTGAGTACGCCAGCATTCAAAGCCGCACACATCCGGTCCACGGTGGCTCCGGAGGAACGGTCTCGAATTGCCGGCAAAGGTCGAGATAAAACCGCGTCGGCCCATCGTCTCCGAATTCCCGCAGTAAGGTCTCGAATATCTGCCGCGCCTGGTCGAAATCCTGAAGCTTGAACGCCATGAGCGCCGCGTGGAAGTAACGGTGCTTCTGCTCGGTCGATCCCAGGGTTGATCCTTCGGGATCGACAATCTCACACAGGGCTACCGCGCGGCTCGTTCCGGGAAGATAGAAGGAGCCGAGCTCGCGGGTGAGGAGTCCTTCGATCCCCGAGGTCACATCGACAGAGGCGAGAATGCGGGTGCCCAAGCGCTTGTTCGCCCGCTCGATGCGTTCGGTTTTGTTCACGACTTCCCCGACGGCGCGGTACTCGAATCTCCCGCGCGCACCGACGGTGCCGAGCACGAGGTCGCCGCAATGGATGCCGACCCGCGTCGGCAGGCAGTGCGGATTGGCGGGTGCGACGGCACGGATGATGTCCAGGGCGGCATCGCATGCCGCGCGCTTGGCTTCGGGTTCGGGCGCCGCGGTCGGCCACACCGCCAGCATGGCATCGCCGATCACATCGGATACCCAGCCCTCATGCTTTTTGACCGCGTCGAAGAGCGGTTCGTAATAGCGGTTTAGGAGTGCGCGCAAGGGCACCGCCTTCATGGTCTCCGACAAGAGAGTGAACTGGCCGGCGTCCGAATGGATGCAGACGCCATACATGATCTGGCCGCTCGAGAGGATCTCGGGCGTATCCCGCGCGATGCTTTCGACGACCTGGCGCGGGAGGTGAACGCGCAAGCCGTCTTCGAGCCGAGCCAACTCGTGCTCGTTTCGCGCCCGTTCGCGCCGCTCTTCGAGATACCCCCGTAGGAGCGAGACGGCCGCGGCCAGGGGTGCCTGAATAGCGATCGGGATCGCGAGCGGCAGCCACAGGCCATAGCGGACAAACACGAGGTAAGCGGCACCGCTGTATGCGGTGCTCAGCGCGAAGATCCCGCGCATCGCGAATCCGGTCGAGGCTGTCGTGGCCAAGTGGCCTAATAGTGCCGCCCACAGCGCCACGATGCACAGATGCCACAGCACCGGCAAGGGGCGGAGGCTACGGCGCTCCAATAGATTGGCGAAGACGGTGGCGCCGATCTCCACCCCGCTGAAATTTCCGTAGACGGTGGGAAACCGATCCATTACGCTGCCATGCCGCAGGTCGGAAAAACCGACGAAGACAGCCTTGCGCCGCAACGTCGAGAAGCGTACCGCGGGGAACGCGTCGCAACCCCCTCGGAGTATGCATTGATAGGAGATGGTGGTCACGGTGCCCGGCGGGCCGTAGTAGTCGATATGGTGCGGTTCCGGTGTGCGCACCGCTCCGATTAGGGCCAGGAGCACGGCGCGGGACTCATGATCGAGATCAGCCCTGCTGGTTAACGCGTCATTCAGTTCGTCCGCTAGCTTGGGATCGCGGGTGAACCGAGTGTACAGCTGTTCCGCCAGCGTCGCGAGGTGGCTGACCTCCAGGGGCTGTTCGGGCGAAGAGGCTCGCATGGTAGCCACCAAGGCCGCCAGCGTGTCCAGGTACGGTTTGGAATACAGGAGCAAGGCAGCCAAGGGAAAGGTCGGCAAGTTATCGCCTGCGGGATCCCGGAGCAGCAACTGATCAAGTTCGCGTCCGTCTGGTAGCAGGAACGGTACGACCATCGCCGCCGCGTCCGAGAATGGCGGGATGGGGAGTCGTGATCGGCGTTCGGTGAGCTCGACGGAGCCCGGCAAAAGCGGGCGCGACCGCGCCGGAATGAGGTATTCGATCAGGACTACGTTCCCGGCATCCTTCATCGCCTGTGCAAACTCGCGGTCCCCGCGCGCATCGCGTGCCTTGTTGAAATGAAAATCAAAGCCAACGACGCCCGGCCGGACCGTTTCCAGCCGCCGCAGGAGTTGCGCGTGTAATGCCCGAGACCATTCCCCGAGAACATCGGGAAAGTCGGGTTCGTCGAAGGTCGTTTGATCGATCAATACGATGACGACCTCCCGAGGCGGTTCGCGAACCCCGCGCAGAGCGTAAAGGATCCTTAGACCCACCGCGCTTTCAAGATCGGTCTGTGTGCCGGTGACCCAGGGTAGGATGGTCGCCAAGATGCCGAGCAGCGCAGTCAGGATCCCAACGATGAGGGGTTGACTAAGTCCGAACGGTAACGGTCGCAAGTCGGGCTGTCTGGCCCGTGCTGAGTCCGGCGGACGGACGGCTGGGTATGTTTCGGTCGGCGGCATACGCCCCGTGTTCCTAGAGCGCCACGCATTATAGTATAGTAGGCGTGCTTTTATACCTTGAAACGCACTAGTTTAGGGCAATAATATCAAGAAAAAGCTAGCTTCAATTTGCCGTGAGAGGCGTTAAGAGTTATGGCAAGCGATTTCACCTGGTTTCCTAAGCTGGTCCAAGCCGACTTGGAGATCCTCGCAAAGTGCGGTATCACTAGGCGCTTTAAGAGCAAGACCGTGCTCATCACCGAGGGCGAACCCAGCCACGAACTGTATATCGTGGAGAGCGGTCTGGTGCGCGTTTACACGAGCGAGCAAAGCGGCAAAGAAGTGACCTTGATCTTTCTGGGGCCCTGGGGGTGCTTCGGAGAGCTGGGATTGCTCGATGACGCACCCCGTTCGGCCTCGGTGTCGACCGTGGAGGCGTCCACGCTCGTGGTGGTGTCGAAACCGGCCTTCTTGAATTGTCTGTCGAAGCATCCCGACATCTCGATTAAGCTTATGCAGGTCTTGGTGCAGCGGGTCAGGTTATTGACGGGACGCGTGCGGGACATCGCCTTGCTCGATGTCTACGGCAGAATCGCCCGCTCGCTGATGAGCCTGGCGACGGAGCGGGACGGCCAATGGATCATCGAACAGCGCATGACTCAACAGGATCTGGCGAGCATGGTCGGTTGTGCGCGCGAGATGGTCGCACGAGTGATGAAGGACTTAACCATCGGCGGTTACGTGGAGGTCAAGGGTAAACGTATCACGATCAAGAGAAGACTCCCGGATCGATGGTAGCGCGATGCGGTGATCGCGACTGCCTCCGGGATGTGAATGCGTCGTCGTGAGCCGGTCGTTCACGGCTTTTGTGACTTGAGATTGGCGATGTTCCGCTCCTCGGCCATCTCCAGACTCCGGACTCGGTGCTTCGGCGGACCGTTAAAGTTCTTATCGATAAGAGCCCGGTCGGCGAGTGCGTCGAGCGTGAAGCCGAGCCCGTGGCAGCTGAGGCACACGCCGCGGGCCATTTTCTCGTTGGGGCGTAAGTTCTGATTTTGGTTATGCTGGATTCGCACTAAGGATTGCCCCCCGCGGCGAGCGATCTGCCGCGGCAGATGACAGGTCGCGCATGAGACCCCGCTCCCTGGGCGGTCTTCCCGAGTGATTTCGCGCCGCCACAGCCGCGCATGCGGAGATCGCCGGTATGCGCGGGTATGCCGATCGTCGTGGCAGCCGGTACAGGCCTCGACCGCCGCCCATTTCGTATCGTAGCGGTGTGCGCGATGACAGCTATTGCAGGTGAGATCCTTGAGCGCCGACGCCGGCTTCATGGGCTGACGCGCCGACCCGGGGGTCATGGGCGGGAGGTCATGCTTTAAGCGCATCCCGTGCTTGCCTCGCTCAAACCCCTCGGATTCGCTTTCATGACACTCGCGGCACGCTTTGGCACCGGGTTTATCCTGCCAAGTCGTTAATTGATCGCTCGCGGTCTTGACGCCGTGGCAGTCCGTGCAATTGACGCCACCGCGCGCATGAGCCGTCACCGACCAAGCGGTAAGGAGCCGCGGGTGCACACTGAGACCGAGGGGTGCGTCCTGTTGAGCAAGGCCGAGAGGCGAGCGCGGCGGTTTATCCATCGCGAGTAAGCTCGCACCTAGGTCGCGTGCGGGAAGCATGGCTTGCGGGAAGGTCGCGGCTTGGTCCAGATGTTTAATCAAAAAGTCCTCATACAGTGCGTTGTTGTCATGATAGTTATGGCAGCCTCCTGTGGCACAGCTCGTGGCGGAAAGATCGCGGTGGCTTTGCCTCTCTTTCCTCACACCGGTATGACAGAGCATGCAATGGTCATCGGCGACCGTAACGCCCATGGCGCGTGTCATCCCCGGTCGGTGTTCCTGATGGCAGCTGACGCAGCGCTTGGCGTCGATGACGGAGATGCGATCGGCGTTTCTCGGATCGGTGAAGAGCCGCTTGGGATGGGAATCTCCCGCGGACTTCAGTTCTTCGCCGTGACATTCGAGGCAGGTCTGTTGCAGCACTGCAGCCCCTCCAAAGGGTTTACCATGGCAGGCGTCGCACGCAAGCTCGATCTGATAGTGGCCGTCCGAGGTCCGCCCGGTGACGAAAAGCCCTTCGTTCCGGCCCCATAAAGCATAGGTGAGATAAGCTCCGCTCAGTACGGTAAGCATCCCCCAACTGATCCAACTTGGCCATCGCTTTTTCCGCATACGGGCATGCGCGGCCGTTCAGTACCAATATACCGTGAGGATGTGAAAAGCGGTCAAGACTGGAAAGAGCCAAAAGAGCCAGAGGTGCAGGGCGACCGCCCGCGGTTTCCAGCGTTGCCGGACAGAGGAAGGCAGCGGCGTACCGGTGGTTGCGGTGAGATAGCCTAGGACCGCCCCGGCGCAGGCTAAGGCCAAGTAATTCAGCATCAAGAAGAGGTTCAGTCCAACACCAAGGTGTAAACCGGTGTGGGCGATGAGGACGACGAGGCTCAGTGCCCCGATGACGGCGTGAGCCAAGCGCCATTTCTGAAAGGAATAACGGGACAAACGCCGCCAGCGCTTTCGAGCGGACAGGCTCAACCCGATGGCGCTCAGGCCGAGTAGCGTGTAGCCGCTCACTTGCATCAGCACGCCATCGCGCCACCAGCGGTCGATCTGAAAACCCTCGATCAGGCTTTCGGAATACGGTATCGGTCCGGCGACGACAATTACCGCAACCAGCAGCGCCGCGGCGGCCGAGGTGCGGAGTAAGGTGCTTCCGGCGCGCTGGCCTGGTGGGTGTGGCTGCGCGTTGTCTGTGCGCCTTACAAATAAGATGCGTGCATCGAGCCGTAGTCGTTCGGTAAGCCGAGGCCCGCGCGTAATCGTAGGGTGCCATGCACGAAGCATGTTCGTCCTCCTCGCTCATGGGGACAAGATTTCTACGTGAGCCGGGCCATGGCCGGACACGCGAACGGGCTATGGCATCACGGCGAGGGGCGTATTAAATCAGGGAAGCTTCGAGAATTCTGTGACAAATTCACGCTTTAACCGACCGTTCGTCGTGCGGCCGCGTGCCTTTCCGCCGTATGTGGGCCAGGATCATATCTTCGCCGATGTCGGTAGGTAGCTCGTGCACCTCGGAATGCAGCCCGACTTCGCAGCACGCCTTGACCTTGTTGCGCACATAGATTTTAGACGCGAGGTTGTCTCCGACGATGACCACCGCCAGGGCTGGCAGGACGCCGCGTCGTTTCAGTGCCTCCGCCCTTTTCTTCCATTCCCGCCCTACCGCTGTCGCGATAGCATTGCCGTCTATAACGATGGCAGCCATATCTTTGGCTCTACGCCATCGCCCCCAACGACCTGATGGGAACGGGCTGGCGCGCCGTTTTCGCTTGAACGCGCGAGGCTAGGGCACCCTTATAAACAAACCTCTGCCGTGCCTCGTGGTAGGCGCGATCGGGGCCGAAGAAATTGACCCGCATCTTCCTGAGTTCTTTCGCACGGTACGCCGCGAGGGGCTTGATGCACTGGTCCGCCAGCCGCTTCTCGTGCTTATCACGCAATAGGCGCCAGATGTGCGGATCCTTGGCCTTCTCAGTTGCTCTTTGGATCACTTCCTGCTCGAATTCGTCGCTGCTGTCACCGAAGGCGTCATCCAGGAAGCCCATTACCGTGGCCGCCTTAGTCCCCATGGGCAGACACTTTTCGGTTAGCTCCGCCGCCTGCGCCGTGCCGACCCGTCCGGGTAGCATATAGGTATGGTATTCCGAGCCATAGAGTCCCCCCATCCCCCTGTAATGAGGGTTGAGCACCACGCCCCGGCGCGCATAAACATAATCGACCGCGAGGGCAAGCATCGCGCCCCCCGCGCCGGCGTTGCCGCGCAGACCCGAGATCACGAGATGCGACATGGTGTTGAGGATCTCGTAGATAAGGTCATCGATGGCGTTGATGTTGCGCCAAGACTCCATGGCGGGATCGGGAGCCGCCTCGATTACATTGAGATGGATACCATTGGACCAGAAGTCGCGCCCCCCGAAGAGCACGATCGCCTTGGTGGGGCGGGCCCGCGCCGCCAGGAAGGCGTCGCGTAGCCGGTAGCACTGCTCGGTACTCATCGCGCCGTTGTAGAAATCGAAGTACAGGTACCCGACTTGGTCCTTCTCGATATAGCGGATCTCGCGGAAGGTGTGGAAGTCCATCGGCGCCCCGATCGAAAGCATCGCGGCGGGGGGATTAAGGAATTCGCTCAGCACCTGCATCGCCGGCAATTTGATCCCGGCGAAGGGTCCGTGGTCCTTGGCCTTGAGATGGGTGATCCAGATGGCACCATTGATGGTGCCGCGGCAGATGGCCCCATTCCGCCGGGCCAGGATCTCGCTTGGTGCTCCCTTGATGCGGTCTTCCTCGTGCGCTCCGTAGAGGTAATACGCCTTGCCGAACAAGGTGTCCAACACCCCGGGGGCGCTGTCGGCGGCGCGGATCTTTCGCGCGATGACCTCTGTCGGATCGCGCATCCAGTCGATGCTGCGATCTGGCTGCCGCATGGGTGGGCGCAAACAACCGCGGATACCGGGTTTGCTGTAATCGAGCGGCTCGGGTTGGAACTCACCCGAGGCGAACTTGGCCACGGCCTCGAGTACGCCACGCACTGCCGCTTCGGTCACTTGGTGACGGTAGAGACTACTCTTGCTAAGCGACCGGCTCTCGATTGGGAACTCGTGGCTCGCCCAGATCGGGCCCGCATCGAACTCGGCCACGGCCTCCAAAATTGATGCCCCCCAGCTCTGCTCTCCCGTGGCAATAGCCCAATCGAGCGATGAAGAACCCCGATCGCCCTTGATACCGGGATGGACGATGAGACATTTATGCTGAGACCAGATCGCCTCCGGAACAGCGACTTTTAGCATCGGCGCAATGATGAGATCGGGCGCATGCCCCGCAACCGCGGTTAGCATCGCTTCATCACTCGTGGCCAACGCGACCGAAACGTGATGGCCTCGGTCCGTAAGCTCGATCAGCAGGCGCTGGCTTAGGCTATTGTGCGCTGAGGTAAGAAATAAGATGTTCATTGTGTACCCCCCTCGATGTGTAGGTGATGTCGCGACTATCGTTACCAGATTCCTCCACCGATTTCTGTAAAATATTCACGTTTCATCGGGAAGGAGGGCGAGTAGCCACCCATCAGCAAGCTCTCAGTGCAAGACCGTAGACTTGAAGCGCGCGCGGTAGTCCTGCGGGCTGACCCGGAGCATCCGGCGGAAGCGCTGGCGCATGGCTCGGACGACGAACGCGATGTTTCGCACTGCCCCCACTCGATGGCTCCGATCATCCGCAAGCGTTTCTTGTGACATGCTTTATCCTCCTGGTTTACCTATCGTGGTGGTGTATCGATCTATCTGCAATGACAAAGATCCCACTTTTTCTGCCAGCCAGAAGGGCCGATAGCCTACGCAGGCTTCGCTCTATGCACACGCCGATAAGACGGTGCCGCTAGCGGCGTTGCGCGAAGGGAAGGGGACGGGGTTGCGGCCGCTTTTGAGGCCGCTTCTAATAGTGTACGAGGGTATGCACGCGGTAGTCGGCCAACTGCGCGCGGCCGCCGAGCGCGTCGAGCTCGACGACGAAGGCGCAGCCCGCGACCTCGGCGCCCAGCTTCTTGATGAGCAGACAGCTCGCCGCCGCCGTGCC
>JBOIDM010000285.1:0-2342 GCA_050740575.1 Gammaproteobacteria bacterium | reverse complement strand
GTGCAGCGGTTCGGCCAGCACCTCGATGGGTTTATCGTCGGCGGCGCGCGTCAGGAAATGCTCGATGCGATCGAGGCGCGCGAGCAGCAAGGGGTTCCACCGGAGCTGGCGGTAAAATCCGCGCGCCTTCGCTCTTTAGTCGATGTCCTCGACATCGGCGAGATCAGCACGCAAACGGGACTCGAGCTGGGCGCCGTGGGCGCCGTGTACCGTGATCTCGGCGAGCGGCTCAAGAGGGACTGGCTGCGTGATCGGATCGAGAGCTTGCCCTGGCAAGGAAACTGGCAAGAGCGGGCGCGCATCGACGCGGGCGATGAGCTGGCGGCGCTGCACGCAGCGTTGACGGCGCAGGTGCTCAAGGCCGCGACGGAACCGGGCGAGGGCGATCGCCGCTACGGTTCGTTTCGCGATGCGCTCAAGCGCTATCATGGCCTCATCAGCGAGATCGGCAACGCGGAGCGGTGCGATCTTGCCATGGTAACGGTCGCGCTGGGCGAGCTACGCGCCCTCGCGCACTGCGACTTTGCCAAGGCGGCCCACGGATCGTAGGAATAGCCGCATGTGCAGCATGTCACTCACCGCCGGGCCCCTCGAATCATCGACGCGCCCATTTGACTGACGATCCGTCTCATGAACCCCACGGCCATCGAAGCGCACGGCCTTGGGAGCCCTAGCGATCACCGCCGCGGCCATAGACGATGTCGTTGGCTGCGCTGGTGGTTGCCTAGGAGCCTGTCGATCTATGGCGGCGGTAAATCGTTCCTTTACTCCCAACATGCGGACCCCATCAACTGCGCGGATTTTCGATCTGATCGGCCACGGCCGTCTCAGCCCCCGTAACCATCACCGGATCCTGGTGCATGACGATGTCTGCCTCGGGGAAGGATTTTTTAATCGCCGCCTCCACTTCGGCGGCGATCGCATGGCCCTGTGCTAGGGGTATGCGGCCGTCGAGATCCAGGTGCAATTGGATGATGCGAGTCTGTCCGGATTGACGAGTGCGCAGATGGTGCACACCATGAACCTGATCATGAGCAAGCGCGATCTGCTTGATATGCTCCCGGTCCGCGCTGGGCAGTTCGTGATCCATGAGTAGTTGAAACGCCTCATAGCCGATGTGCCACGCCCCATAGAGAATATACAATGCGATCCCGATCCCAAAGATGGGGTCTACGCCGCTCCATCCCGAGAGGGACAACAGCAAGGCGGCGATCACACTGAGATTGGCAAGGACATCGGTGGCGTAGTGAAACGCGTCCGCCTTGATTGCCGTGGACCCGGTTTTCCGGATCACATAGCGCTGAATGGCTAGTAGTCCAAGTGTGGCCAAGATCGAGAATGCGATCACGCCGAGCCCGATCTCCAGATGCTCCATCGGCAGGGGGTGCCGGAGCTTGTGAATGGCGTGCAGGACGAGAAAGGCGGCGGAGCCGCCGACAAAAGTCGCCTGCGCGAGGCCCGCCAGCGGTTCGGCCTTGCCGTGACCGAAGCGGTGTTCTTCATCGGGCGGTTGCAAGGAATAGCGCACGGCAAGGAGATTGATGCCCGATGCGAACGCATCCATGGTGGAATCGATGAGGGAAGCCGCGACGCTGACGGAATCGGTCAGGAGCCAAGCGCCGAGTTTGGCGAGGATCAAGACGATAGCCGTCACGACCGCAGCCATTGTCGCAATGCGAAGCAACCGTCCGGGCTCCATAACGCTTACGTGTTAGCCTGTCTGGGCCGCGAAATCAAGTGCGACGACCGAGCCGAGGGTCTAGACGCGCTCGGTGATCCCTTAGTTAGGTATAAGGATTGCTTTCTATATTAGAATTACGCCATCGCTAGGCGGGTCAAGGGCTCCGCAACGCTGTTTGGAATAAGGCTATGACGCAGACGGACAGTTTGGTGGGTATCGCGATCGCCGATCGCAGCCAATTCGACGAGGTGTTACCGGTAGAATGGCAACGCGCCATGCGTAGCGGAAGACCCCTCTCCTTGGTCTTGGTCGATATTGATAATTTCAAGGGCTTCAACAGCGAATACGGATCCGCGGCCGGCAATGAATGCCTGCGTCGGGTGGCCCAGAAAATCTACACCGAGGGCAAGCGCGCGGGCGATCTAGCCGCGCGTTTCGGCGAAACGGAGTTCGCGCTGATTCTTCCCGAGATCAACCAGATGGGCGCGATAAGCCTGGCGGAGTCGATCCGCGCCGCGATAGCGCGCCTCGACATACCCCATGCCCATTCGAATGTCGCGCCTCACGTGACCGTAAGCCTCGGCGTCGCCACCCGTGTCCCCGAGATGGATTCGAACCCGGACGAATTGCTGAAGCTCGCGGAGCACGCGCTTTCTCAGGC